>JAJZZT010000470.1:4629-9240 GCA_021797415.1 Bacillota bacterium | reverse complement strand
GATCACGTAAAGGCCAAGCCCGGTCCAGATCAGAGGAGACAAAAATACCGCCGGGAGATTTTGCAGCGTCATGGCTCCAATGCGGTTCAGTCCAAGCTTGAACAGCAACTGCCCTGTCACGAGCAGCACGATATTGATCAAAATCAGGATGTATACCAGCATGCAGTTTTTCACCTCGTTGCTATATCGCCCGCGTTTCACCGCAGGCCAGACAGGGAGCGTGTCCATTGATAAACCGCATTTTTCGCTACGATGAACGCCTGGGAATAGAAGTTCCCGCGTTGGAGCGCGAGTGGGAACACCATACGTTGGAAGAACGGAGATCCATTCTTGAACACTGGGAACTGATCCGCGGCAGGATTCCAGACCGCATCGCCCATTTTGAGGAACAGATCGCGCACCTGCAAGAACGCGTTCACACGGAAGAAGACTGGGACGAGACGGTTTCCCTCATGGACCAGATCAGCGATTTCGCGAGCCGCATCGCCGATCTCAACATCCTGAACCGGACCCAGCCGGACGCCGAACTGCACGGCGATCACGGAAAAGAACACCGGTCGCGCGACATATAGCCATCCTCGCCCCGCGTGGGTCTTACCTGTCCCCTTTTTGAACAGGCTCTATCAGAGGTTGTTCAAAAAGGGGACAGGCTCTATCAGTAATCGGGGAATTCGCGGTCGCGGATTTCTCCCGGCTCTCCCTTTTCAACCAGCCGCACAAGCGCGGCGCGAAGCACCTCTGTCTGTACATCCTTGGAAAAAGGGCGTCCGAGGGAATGGCCGAACCGGAACCCCACCGGATGAATGGCGCGCGACGGGCGCATCAAGGAGGACGATTCCGGATCCAGTGTGATCAACACGGTGGGAATGCCCGCCATCTCGATATTGCGCTGAACCGTGACCACGGTTCGGTGGCACAGCGGTCACCCGGCGGTCAGTATGACGGCGTCCGCGCGCGACCGTTCGACTTCCTTGGCAATCGCCGGAGCCGTCACGCTGTTGATCTCATTCAGGCGCAGGGCATAGCCCATCATCGAGACGTGTTTCTCGGCGACGGCCTTGATCACGCCGGCGGTTGCCAATTCCCGCAGGCGGTCGACCGGAAAGATGGTGTTCGGATCGCGGCGCGGCTCCTCCCAGTTGTAATCGTGGATGGGGGCCCCGTGCGTCACCGTGAGATCGCGCACGTCCACATCGCCGGGAATCACCCGGTAGGTGGCGTCTCCCTTGACATCGTACGGTTGCTGCTCTTTCAGGTGTACGCCGGCGGTCGAAACAATCATGAGCGTCATGTCGGCAAGCGGTTTTGTCACAGGAGTGTACGGAATGGCTTTGCGGGACATCTGCAAAGACATGTCATCACATCCTTTCCGATACCACATTCTTTCTTGTGTCGTCCATCATACTACAGATCGCCAGCCCGCGCAGGCTGCGCAAGCCAAAAAAACGCGTGAGAAGACCCCTCTCGACGCACCGCACTCCGGCGGCACATCCGGGCGTCGCACCGCACTCCGGCGGCAAGCAGGCGGCACACCGGGCGTCGCACCGCACTCCGGCGGCAAGCAGGCGGCACACCGGGCGTCGCACCGCACTCCGGCGGCAAGCAGACGGCACACCGGGCGTCGCACCGCACTCCGGCGGCAAGCAGACGGCACACCGGGCGTCGCACCGCACTCCGGCGGCAAGCAGGCGGCACACCGGGCGTCGCACCGCACTCCGGCGGCAAGCAGGCGGCACACCGGGCGTCGCACCGCACTCCGGCGGCAAGCAGGCGGCACACCGGGCGTCGCACCGCACTCCGGCGGCACACCACAAAGAGGCTCCAAACGCCAATGCGTCTGGAGCCTCTTTTGTTTCCGCCCGGTTTAGAGCTTGACGACATTCGCCGCCTGAAGCCCACGGTTGCCGCGAACCACTTCAAAACTTACGCGCTGTCCTTCATCAAGTGACTTGTAGCCCTCACCCTGAATGGCGCTGTAGTGGACAAACACATCTTCACCGCCGGGTACTTCGATGAAGCCAAAACCTTTCTCTGCGTTGAACCACTTGACTGTTCCTTCTTGCATCCTGTACTTTCCTCCTACAACCGCTCTCAGCGGTACATCAAACTATTCGTCCACAGAGCCGCCGTGGTAACACGTCATCACTGACGGTAGACTGTCTCGATCCTGTGTCGTCGATCCAAGTATGACACACAAATGAGAAGAAGTCCAGTGGGTTGCCAACTTTTTTCTCGACAACAACACTTTTCGCCCATTTCCCGGTACACTGTGCCCAAGGGGATATGTGATAAACCAAATTTCCGCAGGCAAGCAACCGCAGATATAGCGTTCAATTGAAGCCTCAAACGCTATATCTGGAATCAGATCGCCTGCGCAGAGGACTTTACCACATGTCCCCAAGGAAACTCCACCCCCGCGCAGGATTCGATCAGGAGATGATGATGTGGAATTCGTTGCACTGTTGTCCGACATTCACGGCAACGCCACTGCCCTTGAGGCTGTCATGCGCGACCTGGAGCAACAGCCGATCACGCGCTGCTTTGTCCTGGGCGACCTCGCTTACCGCGGCGCAGAGCCAAAGCGGTCGATCGCCCTTGTACAATCGCTGGAATGTCCCGTGATCGGCGGAAACGCCGACTTGTGGGTGACGCGAGGCCTGCGCCCGGGCGAAGTGCGCGAGAGCGCATTTGCCCGCATGAGCGTGGAGCGTGAATGGACGGTGGAGCAACTCGCCTCGAAAGATATCGCGTATCTCGCGGAACTGCCCGACATTCATGAGGAAACCGTCGACGGACTGCACTTCTCCCTGTGCCACGCGACACCGACCGACCGTTTCCGGGTGATCGGTCCACATGCGTCCGATGACGAACTGCGGAGCACATTTCTCGCACCCGATGGTCTCACGGCCCATTTCCCGCAAATTGTTTCATACGGCCATATCCATCTGCCGTACATCCGCCATCTCGACGGCTGCGCGGTGATCAATCCGGGCAGCGTCGGATTGCCGTTTGACGGCCTGCCATTGGCATCGTACGCCATCGTGCAGATTGACCGGGGACAGATTGCGGCGACGGCCATCCGCCGCGTCCGATATGACATCGAAGTCGCCGTCGACGCGCTAAAACGCGTCGGTTATCCGGAAGCCGGGCGGCTGGAGCGCGCGCTTCGCACAGGCGCCGCTCCCTAAGGGACATGGGATAAAGTCTGCTGAGCAGGCGCTATGATCCCATGTCCCCTAATGCCCGCATGCCCGTGCGGACGGCGATCCAAAATGACATGGCGGCCACCGCCGTCGCTGCATACGCGCACGTCCGATGCGTATACTAAGCCTTGCCATTTGGTTTATCACCTGTCCCCAAGGGCAGCGCGGGAGGTGTAGGCAGCGTGGGCGAAAAAACGCAGTTCCGCCCGGGTGACAAAGCGCCGAACAACGGTCGGTACATAGAAGTCGGCGAATCGGTGCACGGCCCGTCCGTCTCCGAACCGCAGGTGATCCGTCTGCAACAGGGAGACCGTTTCCCCGAAACGTCCGATAAAGACAGAAAATGGACGCACAAGAAAAACTGAACACTGCGCAATCAAACGGGCGCTACCCTTGCGCACCGCGCCATGGATTATATGATCATCCGAGTGTTTGCGGGAAAAGCCTCACAGGCCTCATTTGATGGATCCCGTCTCTGCATAGCGGCGCGCCAGGATATCGATCTCCCGCTTGAGTTCGGCGACCAGTTCGGCCTCGGGCACTTTCCGGATGACCTCCCCGTAGCGAAACAGCAGCCCTTCGCCGCGTGCGCCCGCGATCCCGATATCGGCCTCGCGGGCTTCTCCCGGTCCGTTGACGGCGCAACCGAGCACGGACACCTTGATCGGCGCCCGGATGTTCTGAACGTACTCTTCAATCTCATTGGCGACGCTGATCAGGTCGATGTCGATCCTGCCGCAGGTGGGACAAGACACGAGCGTCACACCGTTGCTGATGATGCCGAACGCCTTGAGCAGTTCGCGCGCCACCTTGATCTCCTCGACCGGATCGGCGGACAGCGAGACGCGGACGGTATTCCCCAGTCCCATTGCCAGCAGCGCCCCGAGGCCGGCCGCGCTCTTGATCGTGCCGCCGAACAGCGTGCCCGCCTCCGTGATGCCAAGGTGCAGCGGATAAGCGAACGTTTCCGCCGCCAGCCGGTAAGCCTCAATCGCCAGCGGGACGTTGGACGCCTTCATCGATACGATGATGTCGTAAAAATCGAGTTCCTCAAGAATGCGGATGTGGTGCAGCGCACTGTCGAGCATCCCCTGGGCCGTGGGATAGCCGTAGCGCTCCAGGATGGGGCGCTCAAGCGAACCCGCATTCACCCCGATCCGGATGGGGATTCCCCGCTCCTTGCACGCCTTGACCACCGCCTCGACGCGGTCGCGTTTACCGATGTTTCCCGGATTGATGCGCACCTTGTCCACGCCCTGCTCAATGGCGCGAAGCGCAAGACGGTGGTCGAAGTGGATGTCGGCCACAAGCGGTATGCTGATCTGGGCCTTGATCTCTTTTAGCGCCTCAGCCGCCTGGGGCGTGTTGACCGTCACCCGGACCAGTTCGCACCCCGCTTCCTGCAGGC
>JAJZZT010000470.1:0-4529 GCA_021797415.1 Bacillota bacterium | reverse complement strand
CGGTGGTCGAAGTGGATGTCGGCCACAAGCGGTATGCTGATCTGGGCCTTGATCTCTTTTAGCGCCTCAGCCGCCTGGGGCGTGTTGACCGTCACCCGGACCAGTTCGCACCCCGCTTCCTGCAGGCGGTGAATCTGTTCGACGGTCGCGTCGATATCGGCTGTTTTTGTCATCGTCATGCTCTGGATAAACACCTGATCGTTGCCGCCGATCACTAGCGGACCCACTCTGACCGGGCGGGTGTCTTTTCGTTGGTACATGGCCGACTCCCCCAATCCATCGCGTCCCGTGCGCGCGACCCGCACAAACCGCCCGCAGGCCCGCTTCCCCATTATACCGGAGCGCGCGGCGATCCGGCGGCCGATTTGACAGTGGTCTGATTCACAGGTATCATCCTCGCAGAGATTCCCGCAATTTCCCGGCAAGGAGTTGGTTGTGTTGAAAAAAGCGATCATCACGCTCGCCTCGGGCAACGAGATGGAATTTGACCTGTTTGAGAACGATGCGCCCGGTACGGTCGCCAACTTTGCCAAATTGGCCGATGAAGGATTTTATGACGGACTGACGTTCCATCGCGTCATCCCCGGTTTTGTCGCGCAGGGCGGCTGTCCCGTCGGCAACGGCACAGGCGGACCGGGCTATACGATCAAATGCGAAGTGGACCACAATCCGCACCGGCATCAGCGCGGAGCGCTGTCGATGGCGCACGCGGGGCGCGACACGGGCGGATCGCAGTTTTTCATCGTGCACGACCGCAAGACGACCAGCCACCTGGATGGAAAACACACGGTGTTTGGCCAGATCACGCGCGGCGATGAATGGATCGACCAGATCCGCCAGGGCGACCGCATGGCCTCGATCCGCGTGCAGGATGTTCCGGACGCCCCCTGAGTTCAGGGCTCTTCGCCCGTGGCGATCGGGTTGTCCGCATGTGAACACCAGTCGCTAAAACTGCCGGCGTAGACCTGGGCCATGATCCCCAGCTCATACAGCGCGAGCGCGTTGGCGCTGGCCGTTACGCCCGAACCGCAGTAGAGGATGATGGGCTTGCCGTCGAGCAGGCGGGCAAAGTGCGCGCGCAGCCTGTCATTGGCGTGCAGGGCCGCCGGCTTCTGAAAAGCGTCGCTCCACAGCAGGTTGCACGCGCCCGGAATGTGACCGGCGACCGGATCGATCGGTTCCACCTCGCCACGGTACCGCTCCGGCGACCGCGAATCGACCAGGTGAAACGCTGCGCCCACCAGGCCATGATCGACAGCGGACCGCACCTGCTCATGCGTTGCCAGCCACGATGGCCGCGGCGCAAATCCACCCGTCGCCGCACCGTCCGTTTTGGAGAGCGCGGCGCGGCGACCGGCCGTATCGTCCTCTCCCGCAACAAGGGACATACCAGCTTCCAGCCACGCCTGCAATCCTCCCTGCAACACGCTCACGCGATCGTGTGAAAAATGGTGGAACAGCCACCAGCAGCGCGCCGCCATCTCGCCCGAATCGTCGTACGCGACGACATGCGTTCGCGCCCCGATTCCGAGGCGGGCGGCGAAAGCCGCAAAATCGCCCTGGTCCGGCAATGGATGTCGCCCGCCGTGCTCCCCGAGCCGACCCGAGAGATCCTGCTCCAGGTCCGCGTAGACGGCGCCGGCGATGTGTCCCTCCCGGTACTGTTCCCGACCCCACTGTGCATTCCCGAGCCGGAAACGACAGTCCAGGACGACCACGTCGTCCACAGGAGGCCGCGCCAGCCAGGAGGCGGTCACAAAAGCGGATGTCGCAAGCGATTCAGTCAATACCCCACACTCCCATCACCCAAAGCCCGCGAGCAGCCCCCGGCTCTAGGGGAGCAGTGATAAAGTCCCCTAGCCCAACCGTGGGTCTATGACCATCGCGGTTCATGCGGAAGGCGCAACCTGTGCGCATTCCGTCACGTCCCATCATATCACCGACGCCTTGAAATGAGGAGACGGCTCAGCAAGACGGCTCAGCAAGACGGCTCAGCAAGACGGCTCATCAAACCTGCAGACAGACGCGGCGTGCGGACCGCCCGTGAGATTGGAGCGGGCAAATGGTACACTATGGTCGACGCAGCAGGCAGAAGTCACCCATTTTACATACGGGGAGAGAATTCACATGACGCAGACAGCAGGTCAATACCTTGCGGAAAACCGGGAGCAGCACCTGGCGCAGCTCGTTGATTTTCTGCGCATTCCTAGCATCAGCTCACTGTCCGAACACAAACCGCACATCCGCCAAGCGGCCGAGTGGTTGAGCAACGCGCTGACGCAATCCGGACTGGAGAATGCGTCCATTCTGGAAACCGGGGGAAATCCGGTGGTATACGCGGATTATTTGCATGCCCCAGGCAAACCGACCGTCCTGATCTACGGCCATTACGATGTGCAGCCGGTGGATCCGCTTCCTCTCTGGGTGACCGGGCCTTTCGAACCGTCCGTGCGCGACGGCAGCATCTACGCGCGGGGAGCGTCGGACGACAAGGGGCAGACGTTCATGCACGTCAAGGCGCTGGAGGCGCTGATCCACAGCGGCGAACTGGCGGTCAACGTAAAGCTGTGCATTGAAGGGGAGGAGGAAATCGGCAGCGTGCACCTGGTGGAGTTTGTGCAGGAACACGCGCGGACGCTTGCGGCCGACGCGCTGGTCATCTCCGATTCCTCGATCTTTTCGCCGGATCAGCCCGCCATCTGCTATGGCCTGCGAGGACTGTGCGCGCTGCAGGTCGACCTCAAGACGGCCGGCGGCGACCTGCACTCAGGTACGTACGGCGGCGCCGTGCCGAACGCCATCCACGCGCTCGTCGAATTGCTGGCCACTTTGCATGACAGGGACGGCGCCGTCGGCGTCGCCGGCTTCTATGACGACGTCAAGCCGCTGACCTCCGAAGAACGCGCGGCGTTTGCCGCGCTGCCGCACGACGATGGGACATACCGGACGGCGCTCGCGATGACCGCCCTGCACGGAGAGCCGGGCTACTCGACGCTGGAGCGGGCCACCGCACGCCCAACGCTGGAGCTAAACGGCATCTACGGCGGCTTTCAGGGAGAGGGCACAAAAACGGTGATCCCCGCGGAAGCGCATGCGAAAATCACCTGCCGCCTTGTGGAACATCAGACACCGGAACGCATATTCGACCTGCTGGAGCGCCATCTGCGTCAGAACTGCCCGCGCGGCGCGACGCTCTCCCTGACGCGCGTCGACAAAGGCGACCCGTTTCTCACGAGTTTCGACTCCCCCGCCATCCAGACCGCGGCAGCCGCGTATGAGGCGGGATGGGGCGTCAAACCGCTGTTCACCCGGATGGGCGGTTCCATCCCCATCGTCGAACCGCTGTCCCGCATCCTCCAGGCCCCCGTCGTGCTCATGGGTTTCGGCCTGGACGACGACAACCTGCACGCGCCGAACGAACGCTTCGCGCTGTCCAACTACGACCGCGGTCTCACGACGCTCACCTACCTCTACACGCATCTCGGAGACATGAGATAATTCTGCTGTGCAGGGGCCTGTGTCAGCCATTTGCCTGTGTCAGCCGTCGTCATCCCCTTTGCTCCTGCTCGGACACCGCTATCGCTAAACTCGCGACGAGCAAAGGGGATGACACCGGCCCAGCGAACCTTGCCCACGACGCTAAACTCGCGACGAGCAAAGGGGATGACGCCGGTCCGGCGAATTCTCAAGCAAGCTCCCGTTTCATTGCCCGGCCGTTCAGTAAACGGCGACCACCATCGCGATCGACAGCACGGTCAGATAAATCAGCGAGTAGCGAAACATGTCCGTCGCCCAGGCGATGTCGTCGCTTGCCCGAAATCCGCGAAACGCCTTGTACAGATAGACGACGCCGAGCGCGATTGCAATCCCCAGATAGATCCAGTTGACGGCTTTATCCACATACAGCAAGAGCGAAACCGGGACAAGCGCCACCGTCCAGAGCACGATCTGCCGTTTTGTCGGGCCGAACCCGTGCACCACGGGCAGCAGCGGGATGCCAGCCGCCCTGTACTCCTTCATCCGGCGCATGCCCAGCGCAAGAAAGTGGGGCGACTGCCATAAAAACATGATCGTGAACAAAACCCAACCTGTCGCGTCGATCGATCCCGTGACGGCCGTCCAGCCGATGAGCGGCGGCATGGCGCCCGAGACGCTGCCGACGATGGTGGACAGCGTCGTGGTGCGCTTGGTCATTCCCGTGTACACGATCACATAGAAAAACAGGCCGATCAGCGCCATCAGGGCCGAGATCGCATTGATGAAAATGCTGAGGATGCCGATGCCGAGAATCCCGAGCAGGACGCCGAACATCATCACGGAGCCCGCGCCAAGCCGCCCGTTCGGCAATGGACGGCTCTGTGTGCGCGCCATGAGATGATCGATGTCGCGGTCCATAAAATTGTTCAACGCGCAACCGGACATCACGACGAGGCTGCTCCCGGCGAGCGCGAGAAACAGCGTGGCCAACGCCGGATGGCCACGGGCCGCGACCCACAGCCCCGTAAATGTCGTCATCGCATTTGACATCG
>JAJZZT010000076.1 GCA_021797415.1 Bacillota bacterium | reverse complement strand
GGCGGGCCATTGCCGGGCGGGCCGTTGCCGGGCAAGGGTCAAATCCCCGGCCCGGCAACAAGCCATTCCTGCAGATCAGAGGACGAAAGCGCAGACTCCACATGCCGGTCCAGTTCCGAGGCGATCGGCCCCAGCACCGCGAGAGCGCCGTGAGAGTCGATCACGGCGCATTCGACAGCCGTCTGCACAGAGTACTGGGCGACAGCGGACAGGTAGGTGTGAACGGCTGTTTTCGCATCCACGCGCGAATACGCGCAGACCCACCCGTGCACGATCGCCGGGTGTCCATCACAGACCCCTTCCTGGATCCATGCTTTGTAAGCCGCGAGTCCGGCCAGAGGATACCGTTTCAACGCGAGATGCAAATAGCGGCGTCCGGCTGTCCGCCGTGACTCGCGGGCGAGCGCGCTGCGCTCTGCGTGAAACAGCTTCTTGTCCAGCCTTCCGACCGCCGTTGTCAGATACTCTGTCATCATCCCGTCTGACTGCCTGCCGTTCGCTCGTGCAGCGCACACGGCGCGGCAGGCGGACGCCACGCCGCGACCTTCCACAGGCGCCAGCCAATCCATGAGATACACCGCAAACCAGTCGACCAGTTGCGCAGCGTCCGTCACAGATCCGTCCGCCAGTGCTTCACGGATATCCGACGCACCGTCAAATGTCTGCGGAGGCAGCACCGAGCCCATCACCTGACAGAGAGGAAGGAGAAAAGCCATGAGAAACTCCTCCTGGTGCGCCGGCCGCCGCATGCCGGCCGCGTCTGTGATTTTGTGATCTCAGCATAACTCAAGCGTTTTGTTGTGTCAACAAAATTCACATAACACGCATCGACTTTGTATATTACTTTGATTTTTTTATTTTTATGATTATATTTTCTCCCACACTTCATCTGCGGCAGACAAAAAAATTCCCTTTTATTCCTTAAAAGAAATTATAAGTCGTATAATATAACATATATAGTCATTTTATATAACGCAAATATGTAATGGAATCCATTCGCACAACCCGACCGTCCCGCGCACCCACATCGCAATCAAAAACAGGCGCGACGGATATGAAATCCCACCGCGCCAGTGCCGTGCCTGTGCCGCGCCTATTCTTCATCAATCAGATCGCTTTCCAATTCGCTGCGATAGCGATGCGCCAGCCGGCTTGCCGCCGCCGCGGCGACCGCACCCACAAGATCGTCGAGAAAACAGTGCACCCGCCCCGACGACTTGTCGTTGAGCGCCGCCAGACAGCCGTGCTTAAGCTTGTCGATGTAGCCGTAATTGGTGTAGCCGATGCTTCCGTAGATGTTCAGGATCGACAGCGCCAGCACCTCATCCACGCCGTACAGGCTTTCGTCCGCCCGCAGCATGGATTGCAGCGGCTCGCTAAGCTGCCTTCGTTCCGCCAGCAGATCCAGTTCGATTCCGGTCAGAATCGCATTTTGCACTTCCCGTTTTGCCAGGACATGCTCGACATTTTGCAGACAGGACCCCATGGTCAACCCGGGAATGTAGTCTTTTTGCAGGAAATACGTGAGTTCCGCGATCTCCGTGAGACAAACGCCCCGCTGTTCCAGAGCGCCGAGCGTAGCCTCGCGCAACGCTGCGCTGCGCACGAAAAGTTCAGCCACCCAATAACCCCCTTGCCTCAGCCGCATTCTCATTATACAGAATTGGCCGGAGCGCGTTACCGGGGGAATGATTCCATGTCCCTCAAATCGGGAATGTCCAGGACGACCTCGCGACCGGCTTTTGCCGAGCGGAACACGCCGTCCAGGATCGCCTGGTTGTAAAGGATCTGGTCGACCGGGATCGGGGCGGGCAGTCCCTCCCTGACGGCCACGACAAAATCGCGCACTTTTTCGTAGAATATGTCCACATTGTGACGAATCAGCGGGATCGGGCTGTCCGTGTTGCGCTTCATGACATCATGGCAGAGCGTGATCGAGCCGACGCCTCCGTCCCACGCCCCACCCCACGGCCCTGTGCCTCCGGGCGTCACGCGCAGCCCCGCCTCGGTGCCGAGAAACACGCTCGGTCCGAGTGAGTCCATGTGCATGGCCCACGAGATCTGGAAGTTCAGCACGATCCCCCCCTCCAGACGGATGAAGGCCGCGCCGAAGTCCTCCACCTCAAAACGGTCCGCTTCCGGATGGTAGAGCGGGTTGGCGCCAAAATAGTTGCTCGTATAGGCGGAGACGGTGAGCGGTTTCGGATAGCCGATCGCAAGCAGGGCCATATCGAGCGAATAACAGCCGATGTCTGCCATCGCGCCCACTCCCGCCAGATCCTTGCGGATAAACGTGCCGCCCGGCATGCCCCTGCGCCGGCCGCCCCCCGTCAGCACGTAGTAGACCTTGCCGAGCAAACCGGATTGCACCATCTCGCGGATCAACTTCATGTTCGGATCATAGCGCGGCTGAAAGCCGATGGAAAGGATCCGGTCCGCGCGCCTGGCGGCTCGCGCCATGTCCACCCCTTCCCCCAACGTCACGGAAAGCGGTTTTTCCAGCAACACATGCTTGCCGGCCGCCAGCGCGTCCACGGTCGTGCGGTGGTGTCCGACATTCGGGACGCAGATACTGACGGCGTCCAGATCCGTCTGCAGCAATTCCCGGTGGTCGGTAAACGCCCTGGCGTCCGACAGGCCATGTTTTTCAATGAATTCCTGCGCCTTGCCCGGCACGATGTCCGCCACGCCGACGACCTGAACATCGTCCATTTTATGGTATGCGCGCACGTGGGCGCCGGCGATCCCTCCGCCGCCGATCACGCCGATTCTAAGCCGTTCTGTCATTTTCAACTCTCCCTCGCCAAGCGCAGAATGAGGTTGTCCGAAACGCACATGGCATGACGGCCACCACAAACGATCAGTCCGTGACCGCCCCGTATGCGGCCGACTTGACCTGCCTTGCGTATTTGGCCAGAACGCCGCGCTGGTACTTGAGCGGCGGCGCCTGCCACAAGGAGCGCCGGCGCGCGAGTTCCTCGTCGCTAAGCTGCACCGAAAGGACCTGGCTGTCCCCGTCGATCGTGACGATATCCCCGTTTTGCACCAGCGCGATCGGACCCCCGTCCTGCGCTTCCGGGCACACATGGCCGGCAACCATGCCGTGGCTGCCTCCGGAAAAACGGCCGTCGGTGATCAATCCGACCGATTCGCCGAGTCCCTTTCCGACAAGAATGGCCGTTACGGACAACATCTCAGGCATGCCGGGCCCGCCTTTCGGTCCCTCGTAGCGAATGATCACCACATCGCCCGCCTGGATCTCATCGCCAAGGATGGCTTCGGTCGCCGTCTGCTCCGAGTCGTACACCTTGGCGGGGCCCGTGATCGATGTCCTTTTCAGGCCGGACATCTTGGCGACCGCGCCGTCAGGAGCAAGATTCCCGCGCAGCAGGACGAGCGGTCCCGTGGCGCGCAGCGGATTGGAAAGCGGGCGCACCACGTCCTGCCCCGGTTTGAGCGGCTCGCACTGCGCCAGATTTTCTTCCAGCGTCCTGCCCGTCACCGTCAGGCAGTCACCGTGCAACAGGCCCGCCTCCAGCAACACCTTCATCACAGCCGGAACGCCTCCCGCCAGATGCAGATCCTGCATCACGTAGCGGCCGCTCGGCTTGAGGTCGCCCAGGTGCGGCACACGCCGCCTGATGTGTTCGAAATCGTCCAGTTGCAGATCGACATCCACCGCGTGCGCCATGGCGAGCAGGTGCAAAAAGGCGTTGGTGGATCCTCCGAGAGCCATGACCACCGCGATCGCGTTCTCGAACGCCGCCTTGGTCATGATGTCGCGCGGCCGGATGTCGCGGCGCAAAAGTTCAACAACCGCTTGTCCAGCCGCGTCGCAGTCGTCCCCCTTGAGCTGCGACACCGCGGGGTTGGACGAACTCCCCGGCAGGCTCATTCCCAGCGCTTCAATGGCGGACGCCATCGTGTTCGCCGTGTACATCCCGCCGCACGATCCCGGTCCGGGACAAGCGTGGCACTCCACCCGCCACAATTCTTCCTTGTCGATCTGTCCCGCGTTGTACTGGCCGACCGCTTCAAAGGCGGACACAATATCGATGTCCCTGCCGTGCAGACGGCCCGGCGCAATGGTGCCCCCATAGACGAAAACGGCCGGCAGGTTCAGGCGGCCGATCGCGATCATGCAGCCGGGCAGGTTCTTGTCGCACCCGCCGATCGTCACCAGCGCGTCCATATTCTCCGCGCCGATCACCGTCTCGATCGAATCCGCGATCACTTCCCGGCTTGGCAGCGAGTACCGCATTCCTTCCGTGCCCATGGCGATGCCGTCCGACACCGTGATGGTGTTGAAGACAATCGGCGCTCCTCCGGCCTCCCGCGCACCGTCTTTCGCGCGCAGCGCCAGTTGGTCGATGTGCACATTGCACGGCGTCACCTCGCTCCAGGTGCTGGCGATCCCGACCATCGGTTTCTTGAAGTCCGCATCGGCAAAACCGAGCGACCGCAGGTAGGCGCGATTGGGCGCTCGCTCCGCGCTTTCACTGATCGCCTTGCTGCGGATGCGCAGGTCCTCTGTCTGTTGTGACACGAATCCTCCCACTCCCCATCAAAAATTGTGTGTGCGCCGGAAGCAAAAAAAACGTCAAAGCACGCTGCTCACGTGCACATGACGGCCTCCGTTCGACTGCAACGCCGCTTTCACATCCACCAGATCTCCGCCGGTGGCGGAGATGATCAAAAAGCTGGCGTCTTCCTCCTCGCCATCCGGCGCGTGTGCCTGCAGCCAGTCTGACAGCATCTCGCCCTGGCGCAGACCGTCCAGCGGACCACCCATGAACAGGACGCCAAACCCCGGCACGAGTTGCGATGCGGTGGCCGCCAGGCCACCCAGGGCCTCGAACGAGCGGTCCACCCATTCCCCCTGCCACCAGCTTTCGCGCGGCGTCCTGCTCGACAGGGAGACGCGGCCGGGAAAGCGTTTGACAAGTTGCGCGGCCGCTCTCTCCGCGTCCTCATGAGTGGCAAACCGCGCAATGACGTGACGATCCACCGATTCCTCCGCCCCTTTCGCCCGCTTCCATCCATACTACGGATATACGCACGCGTTTTCAAGCGTGGACTGAGTTTCTGCTGTGTCTCTGCCGGGTACCCGCTGGCCGGGTTCCGCTGTGTCTCTGCCGGGTTCCCGCTGGCCGGGTCCCGCTGTGTCTCTGCCGGGTTCCCGCTGGCCGGGTCCCTGCGCGGATCGAGTTTGATTGGTGGAGGCGAACGCACATGTATTGTTCAGTTTCGCGCTCACCCTTCGCGCAATCTGTTATGATAACCGTACAAAACCGCGAGCGGGGGTGCCCTGATTGGAAGCTGTGAACCCAGAAGATCTCGAACGGTACGAGATGGTCGACGGTGTAATATATGATATGTCACCATCGCCTTCCGAGGGGCATCAGCGTGCAACCACCGCAATCGGCAGCCTCTTCTTTTCGGCCCCTCAAGGGGCGATGCAGAACCTATGTCTCTCCTTTCGATGTGTGGCCGACTGGAGACATCAAAGATGCGCACGTTCAACCTGATGTGACCGTGATTTGCGATTCCAGCAAGATAACAAATGATGGGTGCGTTGGATCTCCCGATCTGGTTGTCGAGGTGCTCAGTCCGTCCACGGCCGGAAAAGACCGCAAGGCAAAGCTAAGGCTGTATCAGCGGTCCCGCCGAGACATACGCTTTTGGCGAAGACGAGTTTGTTCCCGCGGGGATTGCGGACGGGTTCCAAGTTTCACTGGGGGACATCTTTGATTGAGCAGAGGCTTTGGCAGATATGAGCAAGATGATCGCCCCCGATCCACTACATTCGCCGCCCACATCGGGCGGCCTTTCAATGTCCAGTCCTCGGGAAATTCAACTGAACACGGTAAATGACAATTCCCATCGAACATTCTTCCCGTCAAAGTTCGTGACGACGAGCATATACTTCCCCGGTGTAGTCAGTGGAACGGTCACGATCTTATTGGGTTCAGCTCCGCCCAATAGATCGAACTTCTTGCCATCGGAAACACGCTCAACGAATCCGAATATGGGGGATTTACTATTCGTTCCCTCGATAGATGCCCCACTCGCTTGAATATCGAAAACAGTGGCACTTGGGGCCAGTTGCACTTGTGTCAGTCGAACAGGGATATTGCTGGATACCTGATCTATGGTGACAGAGTGTGGTTGGCCGACAGGGGTAGTCGGTTGCACCCATTTCATCGTCCAGAGTCCGTGGACAGTATGTGTTGAGTTGTTTTTTGTTGAACTCCATAGCATCGAAGTGACTGTGAGTTTTAAACGCAGTCCTGTTACCTGCTTCCAATTCGCTATGCCCTCAAAGTCCAACGAACCGACCCATGACCCGTTGGGCTGTACGGACGATGTGCCTATAGGAGGCACTTCTGAGTATTGATGTCCATACTGATCAGTCAGCGTGAAAGTTTCAGGTCTCAAAAACCCCATTCCGACATTCGTGCCAGACGTTCGAAGAAAGATTACTGTTCTGGCGGTGTCAGCGTAAGCCGCAGTTACATATATGGATGCTCCCCGATTGCTGGCTGAAACATTCATGGATTCTATGTCACTGGACCGATGCAACAATCCGATATCCCATTTTGGGATCACGAACTGAAGGTTCGGAATCTGTCGCACTGCGGCGTATGTCATCTGTTGCCAGTTTGGAGCAAAGTAAAAACTGAACCTCCCGATTCCAGCCACAATCAAACATACGCAGGCCGTAAGTGCTGCCCGTTGCAGTAATATGTACACCTTATGGCGTTGACGGACGGCAGGGACACCGCCAAGAGTCGCATCCATTTGTATTGCTTTCTTTGCCATCGCTCTAAAGTCGATACCGCTAGTATCGGGTTTGTTCGCTTCAAAGTGCCGACGAAGCGCATGTTCGTATTCCTTTAGTGAAGAATTATCATCCTTTGATTTACACCTAAGGTCACTCATCAATTTCTCCTCATTTCGGTGGGTTTTTCGTCTTGTTATTCGCTTCCGTCTTTTACTTCACTTTGGGATTGACGCATAAATTTCATAGCTCGATGCAATCTCGATTTTATCGTCCCGACTGGTATGCCCGTGATGGAAGACAGATCTTGAAATGAAAAATTCTCTCCATATCGCAACGCAATCAGGTTCCGATCAATATCTGACAGTTGGTATAGCATCGCTTCAATATCCATTTTCATCTCAATCTGTGTGTATTCCTCTTTGGTGATGACGAACACATTTTCTGAATCTACGTCAATGTGCTGACTTGAGTGCCAACGACTCTGATGATCAATGAAAGTATTCCGCAGGATTTTGAAGAACCACGATCTGGGATTTTTCAAAGCTGTTTTCCTGAAGCGCCAAGCACGCAGGAGTGCCTCTTGAACCAAATCCTCAGACGTTTGCTTATTTTGAGTCCAACGGAATGCAATTCGATATGCTTGTGGCCCAATATTTTCTGTAAAACGGGTGAATCCATCGACATCTTCCAATGATTCGTGTTTTCGCGACTTGGTGAGCCGTGTCACAGTCCGCTCTCCTTTGCATCTTGCTGTCTCAAAAAAATACGCATATTTCATCAAGCATAAGGTCACAGCTAAGGATAGATGGGATAGATCACAATATCTCACTATTTCAGTGAGATATTGTGATCGAGCGGATCTGGGGGAATTGCGGTGAGGAGATTAGTTGTAGTAACCCGTCAAATTGCTGTAGGTCTCCGTTGTGTTGGTCGGATTCGCAATTAAGACTCGGTAGGTACCGGATGGAGCCGGAATGTAATCGTTTAATGCTGAGGTGCTACCACTCTGCACACCACCGACATACTCGTTCCCGTTGCTCGTATTTTGGCAAATAATGTATCCCCTGTTTGCGAAGTTTCCTCCGACAAAAATCCCACCTTGAATGGTGATCACGGTTGTCAGTTCATAAGCATATCCGCTTTGTAGCGGGGGCGGATTGAACGGGCCAATCGACCCGCGTGCTTCAGGCTGTATCTGAGAAGAAGATCCAGAATTAGACTGAGAGCTACTAGCTGGAGCGGGCTGCGGATTACCCAAGGAAGCGAGATTCACCATGCTACCCGGGACTTTATCCGGCTTAACAGTTGCCACGATCTTCGGCACTGAATTTTTGTTCTGGCCTTTTGCGCCTGGTTGAGGATTTCCCAAATCAGTCAGTGGAAACATCTGCGAAGTTGGTGCGGATAAAGCGGCTGATTGTGGAGTGGCAGACGAAGATTGAGCATACGCCAACGCCGACGAACCCAACGTCATTGTCACCAAAGATACACCACCAATAAGTGCAATTACTGTCTTTTTCATAATATGTTTTCCTCCTCGTTTTTCCACTAGACAAGATTTTATCCTTCGTCTTATAAGACCGGGAGTTTTTTAAAAAGGTTGCATCCTATTTCGAAAAAAAGTTTGCACCCGCTTATTTTGCATATGTTGAGTGCAACTTTTTTGACGCGTTGACGGTCTTATTAAGGTGAAGTGCAAAAACAAGCTCCTTGTACCAAATGGTCACGCTCAGGGAACTAATTTGGAGGAGAATGAACACTTATGAAGAAAAGGTTGCTGGGGATCGCAATGGTGGCAGCACTGAGCTTGGGTTATCCCGCTGTCGCCTTTGCCGACTCGGCTCCGTCTGCTTCGCCGTCGCCTTCGGGCATCGTGTCTGGGATACCGACGGTTAATCGCATATTTCCTTTGTCGGTTTTAGGCAATCCGCAGCCCGGCCCCGCCAATCAGAGTCAGGCGACGACGCCCGTGGCTATGGGCACCGTGCCTGCTGATTTACCGACAATAATGGGTATGGTGGGTCCTTCGTCTGTTTTGGGCGATCCGCAACCGGCTCCGCCGACTGCTCACTCAACTCCTGCTTCCTCATCGCAGGTACAACCGGAAGCACGGGGATCCGTAGGGCCACTCAATTCGGCGCCTGTATCCAGTGGGCAGTATGCTCTGCTTACCGTCGTGACCACGCTGCAGGGTGGCATCTCTGTGGGCGGTAACTTTGCAGGAGGTGGCTACATCATTTGCGTGAATACGAGCAATGGCAACAATTACGATGGCGGAGTCCAAAGTGGCTTGACATCCGCTTTGAACGAACTACCCGCGCATTCCCTTTCCTGGGCGCTAAGCGCCAGGAGGGGGTCAAGCGGGCTATCTTTTGGTACCTGTCTTTGTTCTGGGCTTGCTTAACCCCTGGGATTCCACGTACTGCTTCACCGTCTCCAGACTGGCGTGCCCGACAC
>JAJZZT010000194.1 GCA_021797415.1 Bacillota bacterium | reverse complement strand
ACAGCGGCTGGTAGATCAGGCCTTGGGTGCCGATCAAGGCAGCGGAGGCAAAGGGGTTGAAATTCTCGTGATACAGACTGCCCTGCTGCCCCCCGACAACCAACGGCGGCGGCGATCCCGTTGCTGCCAGCGCAGGGGAGGATCCAACACCCAAGGAGGCAACCGTCAACAGACTCACCGTTATGGCGGACGAAGCCATCTTCCTTGATTTCCGCAATATGATCATTCTCCTTTTCTGAAATGATGAATTTCCTTTGCATGATGAATTGGCAGATAACATCAACACGTTTGGCAAACATGAGCGCGGGTTCGGAGTTCGGCAATACCAAGTCCACTCATGTTTGTCACGGACGGATGCGCTTTCATCGTTCATAAAATAAGAATTCAAACGTTTGAACCGCTTCAACATAGCATGGACAACAGACACTGTCAATGTCGAAGAGTGAATTGTGCTGTTCGTCAGTGATATTGTCATCCTGTAAGAGCCTGTTCAAAAAGTGGGCAGGGTTGACCCACGCAGTGCAATGGGACATGGGATAAGGTCCTCTTTGCAGGCGCAATGGCTTCATATTTCGTGTCCGAGGCTCTAATCGGACACGAAATGTACTGTAACACGCCTGCCGGAATTAGGTTTATCCCATGTCCCCGAGCGTACGTTTTCGGGTACGTGAGGGAGCATTTCTGGCGATGACGCAGCCATGCGCCAAAGAGTTCTGCCCACTTTTTGAACAACCACTTGTAATACCGCAAGAGCCCCTATGCGAATCGCCAGGAGGAGCGGGCGGACCGTCAGGGGGCAATGGAACGGCAGTTGCCCGTCAAGAGCCCCGGTGCTGGTGGTTGCCGGGGCTCTTTTATGGGTTGTCCAGACAGAGGCATGAACTCCCCGGTCCCTGTTTGAACAGATCAGATGCCTCTAAAGACGTGCGATCCCACCGTTTACGCGGTTCCGTTTACGCAGTTCCGTTTACGCGGTGGTCAGGCTGGAAGCCGAGAGTTCACGGCGATGCCTGGCGCTGAACCAGGCGTACAGCAGAAACGCTACGGAAAAACTCACGTAGTAGGACAGGTCGCCGATCTGCGGAAACTGTTTTGCGATAAATCCCATGAAGAGCGACTGATTGAAAAACGGCACCGAGCAGGCGAGCCCGATGAGAAACGCCCAGAATCCCGCGCGCACCGTGCCGGCCCCCGCATAGAAATCGCGGATGTCCGAGCGCCGGCTGCGCACCAGAAAGTAGTCGCTCAGGACAACCGCGAGCCACGGGCTGATCCAGTAGCCGAGCACGAGCAGGAAATTGGTGTAATTCTGATAATAGCCGCTCTGCCCTCCAAGAAAGGACAGGACGCCTCCCAGCACGCCGATCAGCAGTGCGGCGACCCAGCGCTTCGGAGCGACCGCGCGGATCCAGTTCACGTCGATCGCGAGCAGGGACAGGGAACCGGAATAGATATTCAGCACATTGGCGGTCACCGTGCCGAGGATGATGGCAAACATCGCGATGACGCCGAGCGCGTGGGGCAGAAGCCCGGAGATCAGGTCGGTCGGCACGGCGATATTGGCCACCGTGGCAAGTCCCGCGCCCAACACCTCCAGCCAGACACAGGGAATCACATTCCCCCAGAAGGCGAAGGAAAACGCCTTGACGCCCGGGGTGTCCTGCGGCAGATAACGGCTGTAGTCCGAACTGTAGGTCATCCACCCCATCATGTAGGACAGCGCGACGCCGACCGACAGGATGAAAGAGCCGAATGTGCCGCTGAAGGCGACCGCCTTCACGTTCTCGGCCACGCCCCAGTGGATGTGGCCAACCGCGTAGATGGTGACGATGATGAAGACGACAGCCAGAATCGAAGCCGCCACGCGCTCCACCCAATGGATGAGATTATGGCCGTATATGCTGACGAGCGCCTGGATAATGATGAGCAGGATGAGATTCGGCAGAAAGCCGATGGGCAAGAGCCACTGCAGCGCGTATACGCCGAGCACTGTATTGACCGCGTACCATCCGACGCCGGCGATAAAGTTGAACGTCGACGGCACAAAGTTGCCGATCAGGCCGAATGCGCCGCGCGACTGAATGAGTTGCGGCACGCCCCATTTATATCCGAATGTCGTGAGCAACCCGAGACACGCCGCGCCGACGACATTGCCGATGATGATGGACAACGCAGCCTGCCACAGGCTCAGCCCAAATATCCCCACCGAGAGCGCTCCCGCGGAGAGTGTCGCAAACTCGAGATTGGCGCTGAACCACAGCGTGAACAGGCTGCGCGGCCTGCCGTGACGTTCGGCGGGTGAAATCGGGTCGATTCCGTGCGGCTCAATCTGGAGCACTTCTTCGCCGTATGACCCGCCATCTGCACTTGGCATGTGCATCCTCCTCGTATCATGATCATTTTAAAAATATCCCCACTCTCTATATTACGGATGCGCCCGCTGTCGTCAAGTATAAATCCGAACGAATAAGCGGCCTAATCCAGACAATGTTCGTGTTGTACGGCCGCATTCCACCACCCCGTTCTCTGAAGTATAATGCGTTCAGACCATGATGCAGCCGTTCCACATACATGATCCATCCGACGCAGTGAACAGAAGAGGGGACCACATTGACTTTACTCGAAGATCTGGAAGCGCTTTTGACGCCGGAGCAGGTGACTGTCAACCAGACCCTGCGTGAACACCACAGTCATGATGAATCCTATCACGAGCCCCGCCTGCCCGATGTGGTGGTATTCCCGGAGAGCGCGCGCGATGTGGCCGCCATCCTGAGATACGCCGACCAAAACGGCATCCCCGTCGTCCCGTTCGCTCTGGGCAGCAGTCTTGAAGGCCACTCGATTCCGGCGCAAGGCGGCATCAGTCTTGACATGATGCGCATGAACCGCATCCTTGAGATCCGGCCGGATGACTTTCTCGTCAAGGTGCAGCCGGGCGTGTCCAAGCAGCAGATCAACGATGCGTTGCGCCGCCACGGGCTCTTTTTCTCCGTCGATCCCGGTTCCAACCCGTCTGTCGGCGGCATGGCGTCCACCAACGCGGGCGGAACGACCACGGTGCGCTACGGCAGTATGCGGGATCAGGTCCGCGCGCTGGAGGTGGTCCTGCCGGACGGTTCCGTCATCCACACAGGCTCGCTGGCGGCCAAATCTTCCTCCGGCTACCACCTGACCGGCCTGTTCGTCGGTTCGGAAGGCACGCTCGGCGTGTTCACGGAACTCTGGCTGCGCGTGCACGGACTGCCGGAGACAGTGCTGGCCGCCCGCGCGAGTTTTCCGGACGCGGGCCGGTGCGTGCGCGCCGCCACCGCCATCATGGGCGCGGGGATTCCCGTCGCGCGGCTGGAGTTCATGGACAGTGCGATGATTCGGGCCGTCAATCGGTTCCAGAGCGCATCGTACCCGGAGACGCCCACACTGTTTCTTGAATTTCACGGCAATCGCGCCGGAGTACACCAGGATGTGGAGAACGTCCGCGAATTGGCGTCAGACGAAGACTGTGCGTCATTCGCTTTCGCCGAGAGCGAGGAGGACCGGCACAGCCTGTGGGATGCGCGACATGTGGCCGCCACCGCGTTCCTCGCAGGGTGTCCGGGCAAACGGAACATGTCGACCGATGTATGCCTGCCGCTGTCCGAGCTCCCGAACGCCATGGAACACGCCAACCGCGCGCTGGCGGAGAGCGGGTTGCAGGGCGGCGTCGTGGGACATCTGGGTGACGGCAATTACCACGTCCTGCTCGCGGTCGATCCAGACAACCCGGACGACATGCGACGCGCGACCGATGCGAATGAGCGAATCGTCCGCCACGCGCTCGAACGCGGTGGAACCTGCACAGGCGAGCATGGCGTGGGCATTGGCAAACGCCGGTTTCAGGAATGGGAGCACGGTCCGGCACTGCAATGGATGAGGGCGGTCAAGCGCCTGTTTGACCCGAACCACATCATGAATCCCGGCAAACTGGTCGACGAGTGAGCGGTGCGCCAAACAGTGGACGGCCTCTCACAATTCATAAATCCTTGCGTTATCGACCCGACGCCAGATACCTCGTTCCAAGCCGATCATTTATACTGATCCAGAAATCCGGCGGTACGCCAACATGATGTTTCGCACTGGACGGAGGTCTGCGGGTGCTCGGTTCATTCCTGATTTTCTTTCGCGAATCGCTTGAGGCTTCTCTCATCTGTTCCATCATGCTCGCCTACCTGAACAGGATCGGCCGCCGCGACCGCTTTCGCGATGTGCTGCTCGGCGTCGCTGCGGCCGTTGTGCTGGCGATCGTCGCGGGCGTGGCCGTGTTTGTCACGATTCGCGTCTATGCAGGCTCGACCCTGCAGACGGTGATCGAGAGTATGACATACATTGCGGCCGCCGCCATGCTGTCCTACATGACGATCTGGATGAAGCGCCAGAGCCGCGAGCTGCACCGCCATCTGGAACGGCAAATGGACGCGGCCCTCAGCGCGGAGGCCGGCATCACGCTGGGCCTGATCGCCTTTTTGACCGTCGGCCGCGAGGGCCTCGAAACCGTGATCTTCATGCTGGCCATCGCTTTTCACGCCAATCCGGTGCTGCTGGCCGCAGGCGGAGCGGTGGGCACGCTGTGCGGGCTCGGCCTGAGCTACGCCATCTACATCGCGGGCCGGCGCGTTAACCTCAAGCATTTCTTCACCGTGATGGGGTCGCTTCTCATGCTGTTTGGCGCGGGGCTGCTCGCCGACGCGGTGGAGGACTGGCAGAGCCTGGGCTGGATCCCGTTCGCCTCGCATCCGCTGTGGAACACCAGTTCATTCCTTAATGAAAACGGCACATTCGGCGACATCATGCATTCCTTTTTCGGTTACGCGAACAGCCCGAGCGGGTTGCAGGTCTTCGTCTACCTGGCGTATCTGGCCCTGATGGCCGCCATCTACCTGCGTCCCGCGCGGAGCGCGGGAGGGGCATCCGGACAGACCATCCACCGCGTGTAACCACCGCACGTCGTCCTTATGATTCCGGATGGCGCCGGACCCAGCCCCCTTCAGCGAAGCAGCCGTTGACGGAGCGGTTTGCTTCTGACCTGGCAAGTTCCGGCGCCGGCGGTTGCGCCGGAGTCCGTCCGGGTATGCTACCCTGCAGGAGGTGGTCTTCATGCCCGGCGCAGTGCGCTGCACTGTCGAGGAGTGCGTGTACAACCGATCCCTGCACTGTTCGGCCGAATCCATCCTCATCAAGGTGGACGGCAACGATACCGTGGGAACGTCCCGCGGCACCCGCTGTGATACCTTCTCCTACAGCAGAGACCCGCAACACGCGGCGGAACAGTCCTGAAGCAAGTAGCGCTGTTCTGTCGGGAGGGCGGCGCCAAGGGAGGCGGGAAGCGCATTCCCGCCTCCCTTGGCGCACCGACTCTATATGAGCCTGTTCAAAAAGGGGGCAGAACTCCCCGGCGCATTGCCGCATCATCGCCAGAAATGCTCCCTCACGCACCAAAAACGTACGCTCAGGGACATGGGATAAACCCAATTCCGGCAGGCGTGTTACAGTACATTTCGTGTCCGATTAGAGCCTCGGACACGAAATGTGGAACCATTGCGCCTGCAAAGAGGACCTTATCCCATGTCCCCTAGGTCCGCATTTCTGGCTGCTTTCTTGCACTGCGGGGGTTTTGCCTGCCCCCTTTTTGAACAGGCTCTTTAAGCAGGCGAAACAAAAAAAGTCCCGTCCCTCTAGGGACGAGACAGGCTCGCGGTACCACCCTAGTGAAGAAGCGCGCTCCTTCACCTTGATTGCGATAACGGCGCACCGTGTGCGCCGACCCGGACTACTTCGCTTCACCCGGGTGGCTCCGGAGTGTACTTCAGCGCCGCTCACGGTCCGGTTCGCACCAATCACCGGATCTCTGCGCCGTGGCTGCGGGCCTACTCTCTCCATCCAAGCCGATCCATACTGAAATTTGCGCCACAATAGCACGAATCCGCCATCCTGTCAATGGGCCGCAAAAAGTCGCAAAAAGTCGACATATGGACAGCAGGTAACATGGCAGCAGATTGCGCAAAACGGATGGCGTACAACAGGTATAGCCGTCTAGGCTTGGTTTACGTCACTTGTCTCCCGACGGGTACGTGAAACGGTACACGCCGGACCCCACGCGCAGCTCCACCCCGTCCTGCGCATCGCCCGCCGTGTGCACACCGGGCGCCTGCCGCACAGGCGCCTCCCCTTCTTGCACATCGTCCAGCCTCGCCTGTGGCAGCAGGACCGTCGCCGTCGTATTGACCGGAACCTCCACCTCGACCGTGAAGTTGCCGTTTGCGGCGTCGCGCCGCCATCCGGAGCGAATCTGGCCATAGGCGGATTGATAGGCGACCTGGGCAAAATCCAGCCCCTCATCCGGATGGGGATGAATCAGGATGTGCCTGTATCCCGGCTGGTCCGCATCGACATCCAGACCCGCCAGGACCCTGTACAGCCAGTCTCCCACCGAGCCGTACGCGTAATGGTTGAATGAATTCATGCCCTCGCTCCAGAACGTCCCGTCCGGACGGATGCCGTCCCAGTGCTCCCAGATCGTCGTGGCGCCCGCCTTGACCGAGTACAGCCACGATGGGTACTCCGTCTGCCTGACCAGTTTGCACGCGACGTCATGGTAGCCGTTGTGCGACAGGACATCACACAGGTAGGGCGTGCCGACAAACCCGGTTGTCAGCCGGAACCCGTTTTCCTCGATCATCCCGGCGAGCGTCGCGGCGACGCGCGGCCGGTGCTCCGCCTTCACCAGGCCAAACGCGAGCGCGAGCACGTGCGCAGTCTGGGTCGGCGCGACCAGCCGGCCCGTCACGGTCACGAACTCTTCCTGGAACCGTCCGGCGACCGCGCGGTGCAACTCCCTGTATTGCGCCGCATCCCGCTCGTATCCAAGCACCTCCGCCGCCCTTGCGACCAAGTCGCTCGAATAGGCGTAAAAAGCGGTCGCGATCAGGTCCTTCGGCGTGGCGCCGACGTAACTCCCCTCTTTGGCGTCCAGCGCAAGCCAGTCGCCGAAATGGAATCCGGTATTCCAGAGAAATTCATCGTCACCCTGGCCGCGGATGTATTCCACCCACGCCTTCATGCTCGCGTACTGCTCCCGCAAGAGGCGCTCATCGCCGGAGCAGATGTAGAACGTCCACGGGCAGACGGTCGCCGCGTCGCCCCAGGCGGCGGACGAGTGCTGCTCCGTGTACCCCGTATCCGGAATGACAAACGGCACGCCGCCGTCCGGGTGCTGGTCATAGCTCAGGTCGCGCAGCCACTTGCGGAAAAACGGCCCGACTCCCATGTTGAAGATGGCGGTGCGGATGAACACCTGCGCGTCCCCCGTCCATCCCAGACGCTCGTCGCGCTGCGGGCAATCCGTCGGAACGTCCACAAAGTTGCCCTTCTGTCCCCACACAATGTTGTGCTGCAACTGGTTCAGCAGCGGTTCCGAACACGAGAACGTCCCGGTCTGCGGGAGGTCGCTGTGCACGACGCGGCCGACGAACCGGTCCAATTGCACCGGGCCCGGATATTCGACCACCTTCACGTAGCGGAATCCCTGAAAGGTGAAATGCGGCTGGAATTCCTCGCCCGCAGGTTCCCCTTTGCAGATGTACGTGACCGTTTGCCGGGCGGACCGCAGATTCGCCGTGTAGAAGTTCCCTTCGCGATCAAGCACTTCCGCATGCTGCAGGACAACCCTGTCGCCCGCGCTCCCCGACACCCGCAAACGGACCCAGCCCACCATGTTCTGGCCGAAGTCGATCACGGTCTCCCCCGCCGGCGTATGAATCAGCGCCTGCGGCGGCACCTCCTCTATCACGCGCATTGGATGGTTGATCTGCGCCACCAGGCGCGACCTGTCGGCGTCAAGCGTCTCCACGCCGCTCCAGGCGGACGCGTCCAACCCGCTTTTACACCACCCCGGCAATTCCAGTCGCGCGTCGTACGTCTCGCCGTGATAGATCTCCGACATGAGAATGGGCCCATCGGCGCTTTTCCACTCGCCATCACTCGTGACGACCTGTTCACTTCCGTCCTCGTACTCAATGTGCAACTGGATCAGGGCCGCCCGCCTGTCGCCAAAAATCGCCCGGCGGCTGTCCCACATCAGATCTCCCCGATACCACCCGTTTCCCAGAACGACGCCGAGGACGTTGTCGCCGCTTGCCAACAGACCGGTCACATCGTATGTCTGATACTGCAGTTGACGATGGTAGCTCGTCCAACCCGGAGACAGCACTTCGTCCCCCACGCGCTCTCCATTGAGATGCGCTTCGTAAAGACCAAGGGCGGTCGCGTACAATCTCGCTCTCGCGACGGGCGCAGACACGAAAAAGGGGCGGCGCAGCAGAGGGCAGGCCGCCTCGTCGTCATGGACGGGCGCGATCCATTCCCCCTGCCATTCCGCGGTGTCAAGCAGTCCCATCTCCCAATGGACAGGGACGCTCCAATCCGATTCTTCCCCCTGGCCGCTCCACGCCCGTACACGGCAGAAATAGCGCGTGCGGGACGCCAGGGGAGTTCCGGCGTACTCGACCTGCACGGACCGGTCCGACTCCAGCCGTCCGGTGTCCCAGACAACCCTCTCGAACGCTTCGTCGCCCGCGACCTGAATCCGGCAGGCGCGCTGCGTCACGTTGCGGGCGTCCGACTCCAGCCGCCAACTGATGCGCGGCGACAGAACATCGATGCCGACCGGCTGGATCTTGTCCTCTATCGAAACGGCTGTCACACGAAACAACGGCGTCATCTCCTCTTCATCGCTCGTCTTGCCACGCGTCCATACTATACCCGCCCCGCAAGGCTCGTAAATGGCGAAGTCGGCCAAATCGGGGCTTTACGGCGCATTCGGTAACCCAACACAGAAAACCGTTGGCCCGTTTGGTCGAAACAGATCAACCCTACTTTGAAACGCCAACAACGAGGGTCTTGAGTAGTTACCTTGTATGTTTTTGAATGAAAAAAAACAATGTAACCCTATAGATCAGAAATATCATTGACATTAACAACCCCAGAGCCGAAATAAAATAAATGATTGTCGAAAGATCGTTATTGAATACTCGGATAGACGTTGCAACAAAAGACAGAAAAATGATTGCAAAAATTCCAGTAGAATAAATCCACGCACGGGTCTGTCAATAGTTTTGTGTAAACTCTTTTGTCAAGCCCCTCGCCGTTCGATAGCGTCTCACCACCTCCATGCAATCTCTACCATGTATGTTGCGGGTTGAGGCTGTCAAGGTACGCTGTCCCG
>JAJZZT010000438.1 GCA_021797415.1 Bacillota bacterium | reverse complement strand
CCCCGGCCCGCGCGCGGCAGCGTGTCGGATTTGGGCGCCCGCAACCGGCGAAAGGAATAGGGGGATCGCTGTTCGTGCTCCTGTTCCGTCTCCATCACATCCAGGATGCGCAGGATCGCGGCGGAGAGAGACGGCGTGAAGATCGCGCGGTCGCCCGTCGCCCGCCAGTACATCCACCACAGCCGCACGGGGTGGCAGAGGGAATCCAGTTCAAATTTCCGTTCAAAGACCCAGGGATTTTTGACGGTGATGTCGCGCGGGAAGCCCATGGCGTGGTTTGCGGCGACATTGAAGGCGTTGGCGTACGCATCCTCCCGGATGTAGAACGCCTGGCGGCGGATCACGCCGGCGATCAGCCTTCCGAGTTCCGCGTGATCCCTGGCAAACCGCACATACGGTTCCACCTGGCTGGACGAATCGCGCAACCACATCGCCGGGATGTCGCCCGTGATGACAAACGGGTCCTCGCCCTCCATCCATTGCACGGAGGTGTCCAGCGTGCTGCGCAGGCAGGTCTCCGCCATATTGCGCAGCTTCGCGTCGCCTATCCTGCTAAATACATTCTTGATGACTTCGTCCAAGGCATAGGAAGCCACTGCTGTCATGAACAATCTCTCCCTGGTCCGGCAGCGGAGTGGCCGGACATGCTTTTTCTGTAAACTTATTTGATATAACAAATAGGGATGGCTTGTAGACTTGTCTTTAGGTATATCCTTGCTAAATACAATTGTCAACCTGTCTGGCAGCTTCGTTGCCGGCAGTCTCGCAGCGGAGGACGCACGGATGGACCATCCGTGATTTAGGCGGTTCTACTCTTCCGCCCCAAAAAGTTAATTAACTGCGATAAATTTATGGTTGACAAGCGGTTGGCAAAAGATTATACCTATCAACAGGACAGCGTTTTCTATTGATATATCCAATATGATATATCAAGAAAGTGAAAGCGTTGTCCTTTGTCCCGACTCCATCTTCAGGTGGGGATAACACAAGTGGGGGGAAACGGAATGAGATCAAAAAGGAGAGCCCTGATGGCCGCGTTTCTGGCCGCGGGGACTACCGCGACGCTGATGTTCGGCGCGGGCGGAGGGGCGTTTGCGCAAGGGACGACCACGATCAGTTACGCCGGCGGATGGCAGACCAACGGAATCGTGAATCCGGTTGGGATGGGCAATGTCATTCAGAATCCTCTGGCCTATTCGGCGCTGGCCATCTACAAATATACGGGAGCGTACAATTATTGGCCGCTGCTCGCAAAAAGCTGGAAAATAACCAACCAAGGCAACCAGGTGACCGTCTATCTCAATCCAAACGCGAAATGGTCCAACGGCACTCCTGTCACCGCCAACGATGTCTACGTCACGTTTGAGATCCAGTTCATGTTCGGGAATCCCCAGAGCTGGGGTCTCACGGGCATGAAAGTCCTCAATCCTCATACGATCGTATTTTACAAAAACCCGCATTTTCTCTACAATACGGCCGTGTTGCTGCAGCAAATCCTGAACAACAACGTCATTCTTCCTGCGGCGGATTTTCAACAGTTCATACCGGCGAACCTGTGGCAGGTCGTGAAGCAGGAGAGCGGCAATCCCAAGCTGAAAAGCGTGCAGCAGGCGCAACTGCAAATGGGGAAATGGACGGCCACGATTCAGGGGCACAATTTTACGAGCGGTTCCAATCTGCTGTATGACGGGCCGTGGGAATTTCAAAACTGGAGTTCTTCGCAGGAACTGTATACGAAAAATCCCGACTTCCTCTTTGCCAATCATGTGAACGCGGATCAAGTGATGGTGATCAACCAGACCACGAACGATGTGACATGGCGCGCATTGGCCAACGGAACGGTGGATTTTACTTCGGTTGCCTTTTCACCGCCCGTGTACAATGCCGTAATCGGCAAGCACGGGAATCAATTTGTCGCGGCGCCGCTCAGCGCGGGCGTGAGTCTGCTGTTTAACGAGAACATCTACCCTTACAACATGCCGCAGGTGAGACAGGCCCTGGCGTACATGATCAACCGGCAGGGTGCGTGGAAGATCGGTCTGCCGGTCGGCAGCAAACTGATGACCATTCTGGACGGCATGACGGCGACGGCCAATCACCAGTGGTTGACGCAGGCACAGTTGAATTCGTTGAATCCTTACAGCTATGATCCTGCCAAAGGCGCCGCGCTGCTGGAGTCGGTCGGATTCAAGAAGACGTCGCAAGGGTGGATCATGCCGAATGGCAAACCGTTCACCATGAATATTTACGCGCCGCAATTCACCGCCTGGGATGCCGCGATTCAAGGGATTACCGGCCAATTGACCTCGCTTGGCATCAAAGCGTCGCCGATTGTTGTCAATACGTCGACATTCTATTCGAGTCAGGGAAGGAGCAGCGGCAAATACGCTGTGGCGATGCGCTGGTGGGGCGGATGGAACATGAATCCCGCCAACACCTACAACCAAATTTTTATCGGCGACAACAATTTCCGCGTCGGCAATCAGGGGCAGTTGATCCCCAACCCTCCGCCCAATCCGCTCGGTGTGCCGCTGGGCTTCAAAATTCCGGGGTTTGGCTGGGTGCAGCCGGAAAGTCTCGCGATCAAGCTGGATGGGAATCTCCCGGCCGCAACGGAAAAGCAGTATGTCCTCAAGTTGGCGAAGGCTTACAATTACTGGTTGCCGGCGATTCCGATATGGAACAATGTAGCTGGCCACACCTTCTCTACGCAAAACTGGGTCTGGCCCGCATTTCAACACAATCCGGCGCTTTTGAACCAGTTCACGCACACACTGCCGTTCGTTGTATACCAGATCCTCGGACTGATGAAGCCGAAGCAGTGAATGATACGGTGACTGTGCGCATGATCGGCCCAAGGACTCCGCCGGTCATGCGCACAGCGCCTTCTCCGCACATCCGCGCCGCTTTGAGTCGCACCATGGCGCGAGATCACCGATGAGGAGGCTTTCGCAATGTGGGACAGGAAGCATGTCCGCGAGGGCGATGACAATCGGATCGAAGCGATCTGGACAGGCGGCAAACTGATGGTGTACTGGTCTGTATTCCTCTACATTCTGGAAATCGTCGCCTTTTTCGGAGCGACAAAACCCGCTTCCCGCATCGTCGACGGCATCGCGTTTGTTTTCACCAGCGTGTTGTTTCTTCTGGGAACGAAAGGCGCCGGTTTCGTCATAAGGGTATTGCAGCGCGGCGCACGCGTGGGAGCGTCGGGCCGAATATGAGAAAACTGCTCAATCGATTGCTCGTATCCGTGGTGATGGTCTTTGCGGTTTCGACACTGACCTTTTTCCTCATTCGACTTATGCCGGGCGACCCGTTCCAGTTCATGTTCTATCAATTGGTGCAAAAGGGGTACACACAACAGCAGGCGATGGATCAGGTCAGGGCGATCATGAATGTTACGCCCAACACGCCGGTCTGGTCCCAGTATGTCCAGTGGCTTGCCCAACTGCTGCACGGCAATCTGGGGCAATCGATCCAGGAGACGGGCGTCCCCGTGACGGAATTGATTTTCAATGCGCTTCCCTGGACGTTGGTGACCGTTTCGATCGGACTGGTCCTCAGCTTCTCGATCGGACTGCTGCTCGGTGTGGTCAGCGCCTCAAGGCGCAATACGTGGATCAGCGGCCTGATTGACAATGTGGGTTCTGTGGCGCACGCCATACCGGTCTTTGTGACGGCGGTGGCCCTGCTGTATCTGTTCAATGTGGTATGGCCAATCTTTCCTTCGTCGGGCGCCTACGGCATCACCACGATGCCGGGATTCAATCTGCCGTTTATCCTGAGTTTTCTCTACCATATGATACTGCCTGTGAGCACCTATGTTCTGGCGGGATTCGGCAGTTGGGAACTGGCCATGAAATCGACGACGATCACCGTGTTGAACGAAGATTTCATGATGGCGGCCCGGATGCGCGGTTTGCCGCGCGAAACGCAGATGCGCTATCTTGGCTGGAATTCCATCCTGCCGCTGTTCACCGGTTTTATGCTCAGTCTCGGCGTGATGTTCGGCGGGTCGATTTTTATTGAATCGACCTACGCCTTCCCCGGTATTGGCAATTTGTTGGGGATGGCTGTGCAAAGCCGCGACTATCCCGTGATGGAAGGCTGCTTCTTGGTAACGACAACCACGATCATCCTGGCCAACGTCATAGCGGATTTTGCATATGCAAAGCTGGATCCGCGGATCTCCATCTAAAACATGCGAGGGATGTCCGGACGATGAATGCGATATGGAGAATTTTCAAACGTCGCCCAATCCGGCTGGTTGGGTTGCTGCTTCTGCTCTTTTTTGTCTTTCTGGCGATATTCGGCCGCATCGCGTACTCGCATGCTCCCGCAGTCCATCCCAACAATATCTACGCACCTCCTTCCTGGCAACACCCCCTGGGCACTGATTACGCGGGGCGGGACATCTGGATCCTCATCGTCCGCGGCGCTCAGAATGTGCTTTACGTCGCCGTGATGGCCGCTGTCTTCACCATCGTGATCGGAACGACGGTGGGACTCGCCGCCGGCTATCTGGGGAAGGTCGTGGATAATATCCTGATGCGGATCACGGATATGTTCCTGACGGTTCCCACCATCACCCTGCAGATCATCCTGGCGGTGACGATCGGCCTGAGCAACTACGTCATCATGGCGGCGGTCTTGAGCCTGGCCAGTTGGGGAGGTTTGGCACGGGCCATCCGGTCCATGGTACTCAGCGTTCGGGAGCGTTCTTATGTGGAAGTGGCCAGGGGACTCGGACTCAGCCGCTGGTATATCCTGCGCCGCGACATCCTCCCCAATCTGATGCCGTATATCGTCGTGCATCTGATGCTTGCGCTTACCGGTGCGGTGTATGGCGAGGTCGGCCTGTTCTTTCTCGGCGTGGTCCCTTTCAAAGCAGATAATTGGGGGGTCATGCTCAGTTTTGCCACAGGGGATTCCGGCGCCATGTACAGCACACAGTCCCTGATGTTCCTGGTATCGCCCATCCTGGCCATTGTGCTGCTGCAGACCGGGATTGTACTCTCCGCGGATGCCGTCAATGAAATCGTGGACCCGCGATTGCGCACCGCTCTTTAAGGAGTCGAACCCACATGGATAAACTCGTGCAGGTAACAGATCTCGTCATTACATTTCCTACGGAACAAGGGACGGTGATGGCCGCCAATCACGTTGATTTTTCCATTCACAAAGGCGAGAGTGTCGGCGTGGTGGGGGAAAGCGGCAGCGGCAAGAGCACGGTGGCCTTTGCGTTGTTTGACAGTGTGCCCAGTCCCGGCCGGATTGAGGGCGGCGATATCCTCTATTTTGGCACCGAACGTTTGCTGGCCATGGACACGGAACAAAAACGGCGGTTCTTCTGGGAAAAAATCGCGATTGTATTCCAGGCGGCGCAAAATACGTTGAATCCACTCCTCAGAATTCGGCAACAAGTGGAAGATATCGCCGCCGCGCACAGGGTCAGCAATAAAGTCGCCGTGCCGCGCGCCGCGGAACTGTTCAAGATGATGCACCTGGATTCTGAGCGCGTGCTCAACTCCTTTCCGCATGAACTGTCGGGGGGGATGAAACAGCGGGTGAGCATTGCCTTGGCACTCCTGCTGGATCCGCCGCTGCTTGTCCTCGATGAACCCACAACCGCGCTCGATGTCATCAGTCAGGCGGCTGTCCTGGATATCCTGAACGAAGTGCGGCGACAGCGCGAGATTTCCTTGATTTTCATCACGCACGACATATCGGTCATCACCCAGGTGGTCGATCGATTGATTGTGATGTACGCCGGGAAAGTGGTGGAGAGCGGCCCCGTTGACAAAATTGTAAATTCCCCCTCCCATCCGTATACGCAAGGGCTTATCGGATCGATTCCGCCTCTGGCCGGGGATCTGGCCGATACGCGGGCGCTCGGCGGTCAACCTGCCAATCTTCTCGCACTGCCGCAGGGATGCGCTTTTGCCGACCGTTGCGAACACCGCATGGCTGTCTGTGACAGGCAGTATCCGGCCTTGCACGCGATCGAAGAGGGATGGGAAACAGCCTGTCATCTCTACGATAAAAACATGGAGAGGTGACGGACGATGATCCGGTTGATCAATGTGTCAAAGACTTTTACCGTGACCAGAAGCGGCGGCGCCACTCGCGTGCGCAGGACGGTTCGCGCGGTCCGGCGCGTTACGCTGGACTGGGCTCCGGGAGAATTCCTGGCTGTGGTCGGAGAGAGCGGTTGCGGAAAGAGTACGCTCGGCAGGATGATCGCGGGCATCAGTGCGCCGAGCGATGGACAGATTCTCTGGAATTCCAGCGATACCAGCACGTTTCGCGGTGGTAAGCGCAAAGAGTGGTCGCGCATCGCCCAACTGATTCCCCAGGATCCCTATGCGGCCTTGAACCCGGTGCGAAAGATCCGGTCGTCCTTTTCTGATCCGCTTCTTTATCACCATCTGATCGAAAGAAGACAGGTGGAGAAAAGGGTGGAAGAGCTTCTGGCGTCTGTCGGCCTTGATCCGCGCAGCGTGATGAACAAGTACCCGCACCAACTCTCAGGAGGACAGCGGCAGCGGGTGGTGGTCGCGCGGGCGATGACCGTTTCACCGCAGTATCTGATTGCCGACGAAGCAGTCTCGATGGTGGATGTATCACTGCGACTCGGGATTATGGATAACATGAAAACAATTTCCAGACAACGCCAACTCGGTTTGATGTTTATTACTCACGATTTCCGCGTTGCGAGATACATCGCGCAAGGCGGGCGCATCGTGGTGATGTACCTCGGGCAGATCATTGAAAGTGGACCTACAGAAGAGATCCTGGCCTATCCGCTTCACCCGTACACACAGGCGCTGATTTCCGCCGTTCCCATTCTGAGCGGGCGCGAAGTCCGCGTTGGCCAGGTGGTTCCGACCCAGTACGAACTGACTGAACAACAGGTGGACAAGGGCTGTGCGTTTGCGCCGCGCTGTCCGTTTGTGACAGATCTGTGCCGGGAGCAAACCCCTGAGCTTGTTTCATACCAGGACAGCGCTCATTACGCGGCCTGCCATTATGCCGAACCGAGAACGCTGGTGGCGCGCAAAGTCGCAAGTGAAGCGCCGTAGGATTTTTTGGGTGGATAGAGAAATTATCTTGGAGCGACAAATAAAAATTCGGAGGGTATTGCCGATGCGCGTTGTCTACATTGATATTGACAGTCTGCGTCCCGACCACTTGGGATGCTATGGCTACCGCCGTCCGACATCGCCCAACATCGACCGGCTGGCGCAACAGGGCATCCGCTTCGAGCGCGCGTACACGACGGACAGCCCCTGCATGCCGTCCAGGGCGGCGCTCATCAGCGGGATGCCCGGCATCAAGAGCGGCGTGGTGACGCACGGCGCCCGCGGTGAACGCCTGAACCGCCAGTATTCCACCCTGCCGTTTGTTCTGCGGCAAAACCGCATACCGGCGGCGGCGATCACGAGTTTCGGGCGTCATCCATCCCCTTGGTTCTACGTTGGATGGAATGAATTTCTCGATCCGATCGACCGTCCCGAACTCAGCTTTCAGCAGATAGACGGGCGGGAGGTCGTGGACCGCGCGCTGACGTGGCTGGAAGATCACCGCGACACGCGAGACTTTTATCTCTATGTGCAGATGTGGGATCCGCATTCTGTCTATGAAGCGCCGGAGTCGTTCGTAAAACGGGCGCGCAGTGACCACTATCCCGCCCACCCGACGGAGGAGCAGGTGCGGGCGCACCAGCAGGACTCCTTCTGGCACTGCGCGCCGGCCATGGGCATCCGCTCCCATGAGGATTGGCGGCGCATGATCGACGAATACGACGGCGAGGTCCGCTACGCCGACCATCAGGTGGGCCGTCTGCTCGAAGCGCTCAAACCGTTGGAGGAAGACGGCGATCTTGTCGTTATCCTCGCCGCGGACCACGGTGAGGAGCACGGTGAGCACGGACTGTACGTGGAGCATTGGAGCGTGCATGACGGCACGCAGCGGATCCCGCTGATCGTGCGGGATTCGCGCCGCAAACAGCAGGCCGGGACGTTCGGCGGGCTCGTCTACCAGATTGACATCACTGCGACGATATGCGATGCGTTCGGCATTGAACCGCCAGGGCATTGGGACGGCGTCTCTCTGTTGCGGCAGGCGGCGGGAGCGGTTCCGGCGCGCACGCACATCGTGGTGGGGCACGGCCTTTACACGGCTCAGCGCGCGGTGGTCACGCCGGAGTGGAAATTCATCCGGACTTACCATCCGGGGATCTGGGAAATTCCGCAGATTCAGTTGTTCGCGCACAGCGACGCATGGGAGCAGCACAATGTGGCCGATGAGCACCCCGACGTGGTCCGGGAACTCGATCATCTGCTGCGCGAGTGGGAAGAACGGCAGCGCGGGCGCGGCGCTCTCGATCCCATGATGGTCAATGCAGCGGAGACGCCGCACGGCGCCACCTACGCGGACTCCTGGACGCGCAGGTATCGGCAGGATGGGGTGCCCATGCCGGTTCGCTTCGAGCGACGCAAGCCGGAGGAGGTCCGGCCGTAACCGGCAGTGTGCGGGGGTGGTGGCAACGGGGCTGGTGGTGCGGAGCCGGCAGTATGCGGGACAGGGGATGCCGACATGCGGGCGCTTTCTTCTGCCGCGGGAAGGATGCGGGCGGCTTCACCCGCACGTGCGAGGTTGAAGAGGGGGTGGATGGCGTGTTTTTGACCGAGGAAAAGCTTTTCAGGCGCATTCAGGAATTGGCCTCCTATCGCTACAGGGATCTGCGCAGGCTTGATGAATGGCAGTTTCTGCTGGACCCACAGGGACGAGTGGGCGAGCGCCCGCCCGTCCTCACCGGGGCAAAGACGGTGCGCGTGGGGGACCAGTGGTCGGGGTGGGACCTCTACGCCTGGCTGGCGCGGACGGTCGCCATACCGGAGGAGTGGGCGGGACGGCGCGTTGTCGGGCTGTTTGACTTTGGCGCGACGGGCGGTGGCACGAATTCGGGGTTCGAATCCCTCCTGTTTGTCAATGAACTCCCGTATCAGGGAGTGGACAGCAAACACCAGGAGGTCTTTTTTGCTCCCGACACCGCGGGAACCAGCGTGCCGCTGTGCTTTCGCATCTGGTCCGGGCTGGACGCCGGACGGCGGTCCGGGCCGCTGGAGCACAAGATCCGCCGCGCCGACCTGGCGTGGCTGGACGAGGATGCCGACGACCTGTTCTACACATCCGCGGCGATGCTCATGGCCGTCAGGGGGCTCGATCCGGACAGCACCGAGCGGATTGACCTGCTGCACATCCTGGACGCGGCGTTCCGGCAGGTGGATTGGTCGGGTCCGGGAAGCGACCGTTTCTATGAGTCCGTCCGGGCGGCCCGAACGCAGTTGCGCGACGGGCTCGGCC
>JAJZZT010000280.1 GCA_021797415.1 Bacillota bacterium | reverse complement strand
GAAGCAGTACGTGGAATCCCAGGGGTTAAGCAAGCCCAGAACAAAGACAGGTACCAAAAGATAGCCCGCTTGACCCCCTCCTGGCGCTTCGCGCCCAGGAAAGGGAATGCGCGGGCAGTTCGTTCAACCGCACATGAATACATTTTATCACATCGCACGGGATTCGATGTAGAGAGTCACGCAAATTCGACGCAGATCCCAAGCTTGAGGTTGGGACGCAGGTGGACCACAAACTGATGATAGTTGTTCGTGTACCCCCAGGAACTCGCCAGCTGCCCGTAGTAGTAATTGCCAAGATTCCGATCCGAATTGGAGATGGTGGCCAGCGGCGATAATGCGATGACCCCAACCGCCGTCATCACCGCTGAGTCGAGTGAAAACGGGTCCCAATCCGCCGCGGGATTATACCGGGTGGGCGGATTACGGTGGACCCGGTACGCACCAGAAAGGTCTGCTGAAGGAACGAAAGCAAGGGACACGCGATAAAATCCAATCGCCTGCAGAAAATTGGGTTATCACATGTCACCCTGATCCCGTTCACGAATTTTGTGGATGCCGCGGCTTCACGACAAACCTGCTTGCCGGCCGATCACTGAACCGGGCGGATGTAGCCCTGCTCTTCAGCGACCGTGATCAAGGCCATGCCGTTCCCGTTGCCCCCCAATGTCCAGAACGAACGGTTGGTGGGCCAATCGGTAAATCGTTTTGTCGAATTGACGTATCCATATACGACGATAAGACCCACCGGGAGCCTGCATGCAGGCTCCCGGTGGGTCTTATCTATTTTGAGGCATCCTGACGGCTACCGCCGGCCGATCACTGAACCGGACGGATGTAGCCCTGTTCCTCGGCGACCGTGATCAGGTAGTTGCCGCTCCCCTGACCGCCCAGTGTCCAGAACGAACGGTTGGTGGGCCAGTCGGTGAACCGCTTGGTCGAATAGAACACGGATTGATCCTGGGCGATGAGCGATCCGGGCCATGCGTTGTAGTTCATGAACTTGATCAGGTCGTACGCGATCTGCTTTTGCTTCGCAGCACTCGGCGTATGGCCGAACTCCCACGACAACAGAATCGGGTTGATCGTGCCGACGCCCGGGACATACGCCTTCTGCGGAAGGCTCATGGCGTCGTGTCCGGGGGTGATCACGGTCTTACCGGTCGATGTGTAGCCGACATCGCTGCCCCAGCTTTGGAACACCTGCGCAAATCCACTCCACACCTGATACGGCCAGAAGAAGTTGTACCCTTCAAATACCGTATAGTTCCCGGCAAACAGATTCGCGGCAAAGGAAGTCACCGGCCAGAGTTGAACCTTGGCGGGAATGCCAAACTGCGTGAGTTGACTCGCCACCGCGCTGGCCATCAGATCCCAACTGGCCAGCGTCGCCGTACTGTATACCGTCACCGTAAACGGCTTGCCGTTCGGCAGGTACCACGTCCCGCCTTTCTGCGTAAAATGAGCGGACTGCAAGAGCTCCGCGGCCTTCGCAGGGCTGTAATTGTATGGGTTCAGGCTCTTGATCTGGGCTGGTGTGAGGTACGCCTTCATCACACTGTCCGGCACACCCGCCGGAATGGTCAGCGGTTGGCCAGCTACAGGATCGGCGATGGTGTTGACGGTCTTGCGGTTCAACAGATACTCGAACGCTTGGCGCACCTGAATCAGGTTATAGGGATACGTCCGGGCCGAAAACATGCTTCCCATGAGCGTGAGAAATCCTTGCGGTTTGCTGTAATGCATATACGGTCGATTGCGACTCATGATCGCATTGTATAGCGGCGTGGTCGGCTGGTAGCCCGTGACGTCAAAGACCCCAGACACCAGGGCGTTTTGAGTAGCCGCTGTACTGACCTCATTTCTCATCACGACATTTTGCACATGCACGTTGGCCGCAGCCCAGTTGTACGGATTCTTCTGCAGTTCCACCTCGCTCGGCGAGAACCCGGTCACTTCATACGGTCCGGCCGTCATGAGACCGCTCTGGCCTGGATTATACGCTTCCAACGCCTTGACAAACTTGGCGTCGAGCGCCGTGATCTTGCCCGCCTGCGACGTCACCGCCTTGCTGGCGCCGGCGGCCACAGGATTCGCGAGATTCTGGATGATCTGCTGAAACGCCTGCGGACTCGGAAGGAATTTTTGATACAGGGAAGCAGGAACAATCGTCTGAGTCAGGAGATTCTGCTCAAGCGCGGCCGAGTACAAGGTAGTCGGACTGATATTGAACACGACCGTACTCGCATTTGGAGTGGAGACACTGGTAATGCCATCACCCGCCCATACCCCCTGCAACGCGTAAAGCTCCCAGGTCACCTTCACGTCGTTACTTGTCAGCGCCGTACCGTTATTCCACTTGAGGTTGGGCCGCAGATGGACCACAAACTGGTGATAGTGATCGGTGTACCCCCAGGAACTCGCCAATTGTCCGTAATAGTAATTGCCGAGATCTCGGTTCGAGCTGGATATTAAGGCGAGTGGCGAGAACGCGAGCGGTCCGACCGCGGTCATGACCGTTGAGCCGGGTGAGAATGGGTTCCAATCAGCCGCTGGATTATAGCCAGTCGGCGCAGTGGTGGTCAACGTACCCGATGCCGTTGCTGCACCCGTCGCCGCAAAAGCGCTGCTCCCGCCAATCCCCGCCATGAGCAGCCCCACACTGGTGAGCACCGCCAACGGTTTTGTGAAGCGAATCCGTTTCATCATGTCTTTCATCTACCCTTCATCCTTCCCTTGAGATGATTTCCCTGCAAAACAACCCATACACTGTAATTCTGGTAGTGCTTTGCTGATCACCTCCCTCTGTCGAAGACCATCCATAACTTCTCATCCTTGACGCTCAATAAGCAGGAGTATATGTCGCACTCGCGCCGCCCGCATCGACGGTCACCGAAGAAATAGCCAATCCCGGATTCTCGACAGCGATACGGAAATCGGCCCCTCCATTTTGCGCTCCTGTAAAAGCCGCGTTGGTGAGGTCAAAAGTGGCCGTCTGATACTTCCCCGTGTTGGAGACCGTCACCGGCGCGCTGGTCCCCGCCGGGTAGCCTGAGGTGTAGGCGCCGTTGACCGGAGCCGAGGTGTTCGAACTGTCGTACTGGAGATAGAAGCCGTTGCTCTGATTGTTGGCATACGTGACCTTGATCTGGACATTCGGCTGATTGGCTGGAACCAGGGTCTGTGGAACCGTGAAGTAGAGATACTGGTTATAGGGGATTGTCCCGCCTGAACCCAACTGCGAAACAACCGCCTGCTGGCCGAGCACCGTCTCGATGACATACTGCCCGTCCGGCTGGTACACGGCGTCGATCGTGGTGCGAAGTTGACCATTGAGATTATTCGCCACCACATAATTTGTTCCGGTAGCTTTGTTGGAAAAGCCATTTCCGATAGTATTGTTGCCAGTGTAAATGTAGTTGTCGAGAGGAGTGCTCCCGTCTTCAAGAAGGGTGCCAATGCCGAACCCACTGTTTATGCGATTACCGGTAATGGTGACATTGCTGCCTCCCTGAACTGTCAAACTGGCGGTTCCGGGAGTGTTGCTATTGTCGTTCCCCTGGAGGGTATTTCCCTCTATAAGAACGTTATTACCCATGGAATAAATGCCTTGAAGGCGCTGATCCCCAATGCGGTTATTTTCAATGCTGATGTTATCGGCGCCGGGCTGGATCAGGACCCCACGTCGCAGACCATTCAAATCGCCGGCCCCAATCCAGGAGTTCGCTAAAATGACCCTGGTCATTGCGCCGCCAATGTAAAGTTGCTGTTGCAGCGCATTCTCAAGAATGCTGTTGTTGATGTAGACTGCGAAGCCGGTACCGTCAAGTGAGATACCAGACTCGAAATTACCGCCATTAACGACCTCTATGTTAGACATAAGGATGCCGTTTGCCTGGCCCTCCGTTTGAATGCCGACGTTCGTCGGTTCGACAAACGTTTTTGAAATCTTGTAATCTGCACCGGAATAAAATGTGATCCCAGCATCAGGGAACGTGCTTGAGGGGAAAATACTTGAATCCTGATTGCCTCCTGCCAATAAATACGAGTTGGTGATCGTTACAAATTGGGTAGGTATTCCGGAAACACCCTTCGGTCCAACGGCAATGCCGTCCCCGGCATTGTAGACTGTAACATTGTCAATCAAGGTGAATCGCGCCTGTCCCACATAAATGCCTTGCGAATCCACACTCGGCACCACGGAACGGTCGATTGCCAGATCCTCCACTTCATTGTGCTCTGTATTGACCATATTCGTGGAATTTCCGATACTGATGACCGCGCCTGTAGCTGTATTCAGAAAGATGACAGACCCTCTGCCGGCGCCTTTAAGCGTCACGTTATTGCCGGTTATCTCCAGGCTCGAACTGACGAGGTACTTGCCAACAGGGAAAAACACGACTCCGCCGCCCGCGTCCTGTGCCGCATTGATCGCGCGCTGAATCGCTGCGGTATCATTCTTTACGCCGTTACCCACTGCTCCGTATCTCAAGACGTTATACTCAGTCTGGCTCTTGTGAGCGGCAGCCACCGGTGGCAGCAACGTGTCGCCGGCTGTTTGCGACAACTTCGTGTACGTCCCGGTCACCGGCGTCTCGGACAGCACCGAAGGTGGTGCCGCAGGCGGAGCGACAGACGCGGCAGAGTTAGAACTGTTTTGGCTTGCGGCAAAACTGATCTCAGTCGGCAACAACGTCATGCCACTCAGCGTCACTGCGGCGGCCGTTGCCAAGATCCCCTTTTTCAGAAACATGCTTCATTCCCCTTCTCCCAATATTTTTAACTCAGAACGGGTAACTCGCTAGCCAGGGGAGCAGCGATAATCCAAATTAGTGTATTTTTTGGCCCAGATCACCTCCTCCAGCAGACAAAGTCGTATCGAAAATGAACACCATCACGCGCCGTCCTTCTTCCCACCATAGAAAAACGCACATATGAATCCGCTTTCTTCGCCGTTGCGGCAACATGTTCAACGCCGCCGCAATCGTGAAGCTGTCAGCGCAATCAGCGATTGGCACCTTCCACCTCAGAGTGACACACATCCTGTGAGGCCGGCGCGGCTCCGCAGGTGCGCCCCCAATGAAACGCGGCGGGAACTTCAATCACCTCCGTCTTGCTGGATCCTGCAATCAATCGGCTCACCAATCCCGCGGCTTCTTTGCCGATGTCAACCTCCGACTGGTCTATCCAAGCCACTGGAGAATCATCCATCTTCCCTCCAAACATGGCGCCAAAGCCGACAAAATCAGCTCCGATGTCAAACCCGGCGATCGACAGATCCCGCGGGACGCTCCGGCAGGCCAACTTCGCCGCGTCAAATGCAACCAGAACATCACGAGTAGAGATGACCACGAGCGCCGTCACCTCCGGATGTTCCCGGAGTTTTTTCACCAGGTACTCTAGAGCATTTTGGCGCTCGTCGTCTGGCTTGACCTTTTGGAGCCATAACGCTTCCTCCGTCGCGCTGATCCCATTGGCCTCCAGAGCTGCGAGAAAGCCCTTCTTGCGCTCGACAATGCTTTCAGTCGCTGCCGGAAATACGCCGCTATAGACCAGCGCCATGTTGCGGTGCCCGGCGGCATACAGGGCATTGACGGCTTCCTCAACCCCATTCGCGTTCTGAGAAACCACGCGCGAAACATCGATCCCCGGAAACCATCGGTCAATCAGCACCAGAGGGAATCCTTCAAAGGACAACAGGACGAGGTCCTTGTTGTAGATTTCTCCATCCCCAGGAAAGACGATCAGCCCGTCCACACCCTTCTGAAGGAAACTCGCGACAATTTCGCTTTCCCGCGTGCGGTCGCCGCCGGAAAAGTCGACCAACGTGTGGATGCCATTGGCGGATAGAGCTTCAAACACCCCGCCCAGCAGTCGTCTGGAGAACCCGTCCTGCGCTTCGGGCAGGATCACCCCGACCATTGGTTTGTCCGTACTGTGACGCACCGACTCAATTCGTCGTACCGCCTCAACTCGATGCATCGTCTCAGCCGCAGGCGGTTCACTGAACTGCTCTTTCAATTCTTCTTTTAATTGTTCTTTTGACTGTTCGCTCTGTTGCTGTTCAGGTCGCTCTTCTTCGTTCGCATGATTGGATATCTCAGGGTCTTGCCTCGCTTCCGGACGCACAAACGTACCCCGCCCCTGTAGGCGGACGATTAAATCTTCGGCCTCCAGAATCCCGAGCGCCTTCTTCACGGTCGACACGCTGACCTGAAAGCTTCTTGCCAGCCTATTCTCTGGAGGAATCCGGTCAACCAGTTGTCCCGAGCGAATCCTTTGCCGAAGATCGTCAACAACCTGGGAATATAGAGCGCTTTTCACTTCACCTGTATCCTCCCGCTTGATCGCTCGATCATGATGATGGTTCCGACCATCACTACACCACAGATATCATACATACGATACTATCATGTGATATATTTCTGTTGTTTTCATAATACAGCTATGATCTATGGTTGTCAACATGAGATCGATAACCCGAAAGTTGTTGTTGACTACTGAATGTCCCTATGTTCAAATAGTTATGTGATTTGTTGAATTCAGTTTTGATTGTGTGTTATCAGCGGTCCAAATGAGGCAGACCTTATGAGGTGACATTTGTGAGGAAAAATAATGAAGCTGCTCTGGTTTCGTTTCAAAAAGACGATCGGGTATCCGCTTACAGTCCTGTTGTCGGGACATTTGACGGCACGGTGACCTGCGGTTGGATTGCGATTGAAAATGGAATCGAGACCCTGAAAATAAAAAACATGAGCAATGGCCAAATGGATGAGATCTACTCTGGCCGCTATATTCAGTGCCCATTGATCTGCAATGACCAGATCCTGTTCTCTGCCGATATCGAGAGTGGGGATTGGCCATTATTCGCGGCGAGGCGCAACGATTCGGGGCGGATTGAGATTGAAAAAATCAGCCGTCTCAAGGGCCGGATCGCCTCTCTCCGGGGGGAAATCAGGACGGATGCCATGACCTCCTCATGGGTCGCGTACGAGTGCAGGCAAGGAAAGGATACGCGTGTTTACGCGGCGTATTTTAAGGACGATCAATGGGTGACGGATATCCCGTTGTCGGATCCTGCGACTCATGCATACGATCCCCATGCGGCGCGGGCGCAAGACGGCATGGTCTACGTGGTTTATTCCGCGTTCGTCTGCGGCAACTATCATATCCTGCTGCAAAAGTTGAATGATTCCGGGGATCGCGTGGGTCCGCCTGTCCGAATCAGCGATCAATCCGGGGTCAGTTATTGGCCGTCGATCAGTTCCAGGCAGGAGGGCGGCGTCTGGATCTGCTGGACCAGCCTCACTCGCAACGCAAACTTTGAACGCTCCTACTTGCAACACGATCAGTATCGCGACCGGCAGAACGTCTTCACTCATCTGCCCGTGATGTACGCGGGTATTTATGACCATGACCAACTCGTCATGCCTGTCACGAATGGCTCTGCGTATGCCCGGGGTGGGAATGTCGAGGCCTTCGCGGTGGAGCATTCTGTCGGCGCCAAGCGGGGAACGATCGTTCCGTTGGATGACGGCACGGTGAACATCTTCTATAGAAAGTACGATCACGATCAGCGCAGGAATGAAAAACCGGATATTGCGGTGACATCACTCAGCCCGACGGGTTGGACGGAACCGCAGAGCATCGTGGAACACGGCTGGCACGAGGAGAACGTGAATCTCACAGCCAGCGGAAACACAATCCAAGTGGCGTGCATGATCGATCACCGCAGATTCCCCGAATGGTTTGACGCCACCGGCACCATTGTATTGAGCCTGGTGGAATTGCAGTCCATGCCTGCGGGAAATGGCGAAGTTCCCCTGATCCCGTATACCGTCTCGCCCGTGCCCATCCCTTCCATCGAAGAGCAACCCCATCAAGAAACCGAGCGGGCGACCGGCGCGCGGCTGATTTGGGGACAAACGCATTGCCATTCCAGCATCTCCATTTGCCAGAGAATATTTGATCAGGATATCCACGTCAATTATCGGTTTTTTCAAGACGTACAACAATCCGGCTTTGGGGGCATCACGGATCACTGCTACAACCACGGGCCGCTGGAAGCGCACATCATTCAGAAAATGGCCGATTTTTATTATTTTCCCGGTGAATTCATCGCCTTTGCCGCCTATGAATGGACGGGTTCCGGGGCGCAATGCACGCACGAAAACGGTCCTTTTGGGCACGTGAATTGTCTGTTTCTCGACGATCATGAAAGAATCAACGTGTTGACGCCAAAAGATAAGCATTCTGACGGTTCGAGTTTGAACAAGCTTTGGAAAACCTATGCGGGGAAAAAAATCATCACCATTCCTCACCACACGGCCGATAGAATGCATCCCTACAACTGGGATTTTTATCGCGAGCGCATGGTTCCCGTCGTCGAGATTTTTCAGGATTATCGGGGCCAGCACGAACAGCCCGGCGCGTATGGTTCAACCCCGTTTCTGAAGACCGATCATGCGAACGCTTGGGTCGTAGAGGCGCTGAATCGAGGATACAGGCTTGGATTCATCGGCGGAGGCGATCACGCGGGTCAGGCCAGAGGCGGAGCGGAGGTCACGGCGCTGACAAGAGAGGCGCTTTATGAAGCGTTTCAACATCGCCGCACCTATGCTTCCTCCGGTGCGGGAGCGGATATTTCTTTTACCTGCAACAACGAACCGGTGGGTTCCGTCATTCAGGCGGAATTGGCCGATTTTTCCTTGCAGGTCCATACAAATGAAGAAATTGAAAGTGTTCAAATTGTTAAGTGCGGGGAGACGGTGCATCAGGCAAGCGTGAAAGACCGGTCTTTTCAATATCGATGGAACAGCGCAAGAGACCAAGAATCTGAATTTTGGTATTGCCGCATCTTGTTGGCCAATGGCGAAGCCTTCTGGACTTCGCCCATATGGCTTGAAGCGAGTGCCCAATGATCATCGATCTTCGGGCTATCGATCTTCGGCGTTATCGATCTTCGGCGCCTGACGCCCCGCCGGGAAGGCCGGAATGGACGTTGAACCCCTCCAGGATGAGGTGCTCCGGCCGCACAAATGGATCGGAGCACGCGATCACCGCCTGCTCTCCCGGCAGCAGGACCAGGGCGTTGCGGTCAAAGTGCAGGAACTGCGAGGCGTCTTTTCCATACAGGAAGACGCCGACCGCCAGGACCCGCGAGCGATTCGCCACAACCAGTTGTCCGGCGCGGTCTCCACTCGACAACTCCACCTGCGCGTCGGGAAGACGGCGCAACGGTTCCAGCGGATGGTCTGCATCGACGGTGAACAGGTAGTCGTTGGATGCCACAAGGTGACTCTCTGCATCCATCCACTCCACTCTCAACAGAAAGACACCGTGCAGACAAGACTGTACTGACCACGCCAAGGTCCCCGCTTCT
>JAJZZT010000496.1 GCA_021797415.1 Bacillota bacterium | reverse complement strand
GTCGTTGGCGATCGAAAACGTCGTCAAAGCCCCGCGCGTGATGAGCAATTGTTTGCCGACCATGACGACTTCGAGCAATTTGGTCGGATTGGAGTCCAGATCAATCATGTTGCCCGCTTCCTTGGCAGCCATCGTGCCGGAATTCATGGCGAGCCCCACATCGGCCTGCGCCAGCGCGGGCGCGTCGTTCGTACCGTCGCCCGTCATGGCCACCAGTTTGCCGTCCGCCTGCTCCTGCCGGATGAGAAGAATCTTATCCTCCGGCCGCGCTTCGGCGATGAAATCGTCGACCCCCGCCTCTTCCGCGATGACCGCGGCCGTGATCCGGTTGTCCCCCGTCGCCATGACGGTGCGAATGCCCATTTCGCGAAATTCGCGGAACCGCTCGCGAAGTCCCTCTTTCACCACGTCGCGCAGACAGATCACGCCGAGCGCGCGGCCGTCGGTCGCACAGGCCAGAGGCGTCGCCCCCTGTCGGGCCACCTGCTCGGCATACCTCTCCACTTCCTCCCGGGCGTCTTCCACCAGATTGCAGATCGCGCTGACGGCCCCCTTGCGGATCTGACGCCCGTCCGTCAGGTCGATGCCGCTCATGCGTGTGTGGGCGGAAAACGGAATGGGTTCACCGTCCGCGGTGGGCAGTTCCTTCAGGCCAAGCGTTTTTTGCGCCAGGTCGACCACCGAACGCCCTTCCGGCGTCGTGTCGGCCAGCGAGGACAAAAGCGAGGCATGGGCCAATTCCTCCAGGGACACGCCCGCCACGGGGAAGAATTCTGTCGCCATCCGGTTACCGACCGTGATGGTCCCCGTCTTGTCGAGAATGATGGTGTCAATATCCCCCGCCGCTTCCACGGAACGCCCGCTCTTGGCCACGACGTTGACCTGCGAGACCCGGTTCATGCCGGCGATGCCGATTGCGGACAGCAGCGCGCCGATGGTCGTCGGGATCAGGCACACCAGCAACGCCACCAGCGTCGTTGTATTCGTCGCCTGCGTCCCATAGAACTTGGCAATGGGCGACAGGGTCACCACAACCAGCACAAAAATCAGCGTCAACACGCCAAGCAGCGCCGACAGCGCGATTTCATTGGGCGTCTTCTGGCGCTTCGCGCCTTCCACGAGCGCGATCATGCGGTCGAGGAACGACTGGCCGGGCTCCACCGTGATCTCGATCACGAGGCGGTCGGAGATCAGCCTCGTCCCGCCTGTTACACTGTCTTGCGCAGCCTTGACGACCGGGGCCGATTCGCCCGTGATGGCCGACTCATCGACCGACCCGACGCCTTCCACGACCACGCCGTCTCCCGGAACGATGTCTCCTACTTCGACCAGGCACCGCACGCCCTTGCGCAATTCGGACGAATCCACCACGTCATGGCCGCCGTCGGCGCGCAGGATCCTGGCTTTTGTCGAAGACTTCGTCCGGCGCAGAAAATCCGCCTGCGCCCGTCCACGCGCCTCCGCGTAAGCTTCAGCAAACGTGGCGAACAAAATGGTGACAAACAGAATCACTGTCACCAGTCCGTCGTAAAATCGGCCGGCAGGCGCGGGCGCCGTGATGGTGAACCAAAGGGTCACCAGCGTCCCGATCTCAACAACCATCATGACGGGATTGTGAATCATCTCGGCGGGGTTCAATTTACGAAACGTGTCGCGCAGTACCTGTAGGTTATACCCGGACCCCTGCCGAGCGTCGCTGTTTTTTTCCATGCGTCCTGTTTCACCTCTGTCATCCTGAAGTTACTTGTGCCCCGTCGCCAACGCGCCGGACACAGGATACGACACCGGTCCTGTCTTCAGAACAGGTGGTGGGCCGCCATCAGGTACTGTTCCGCGATGGGGCCCAAGGCCATGACCGGAAAAAACGTCAGCGCGTTCAACACAAAGATGGAGCCGAACAGGATGCCGCCGAACAGCACGGTGTCCGTCCTCATGGTTCCCGAACTCTCCGGCACCGTCTTCTTGCTCTGCAGCGACTGGCCGAGCAGCAGCATTGCCATGATCGAAGCGTACCGGCCGATCACCACCACGATGCCAAGCAATACTTCGTAAAACGGCAGGGCCGCGCCGAGACCGCCGAATGCAGAGCCGTTGTTCGCCGCGGCGGAGGAGAACCCGTACAGAATCTCGCTCAGTCCGTGCGGCCCCGGATTGTACATGCCCTGCAGCCCGGCCGGCGAATGCACGGCGATAGCGGTCCCGACCAGGATCAACAGCGGGTGCAGCAGAAAGGCGACCGAGGCCAGAGTGACCTCTCTGGTCTCGATCTTCTTGCCGAGAAACTCAGGGGTCCGCCCGACCATCAGCCCCATCAGGAAGATGGTGATGATCACGAACATGATCATATTGAGGAACCCGACTCCCTTGCCGCCAAACACCATGTTCAGGAACATGCCGATAAAAAAAGCCAACGAGGAGAGAGGAAGGAAGCTGTCGTGCGCGCTCGCCACCGAACCGGTTGTGAACGCCATGGTCGATGTCTCGAAGATGGACGTGCCGCCCATGCCAAATCGCAGTTCCTTGCCCACCATGTTGCCGTGCGTGGCAAGTCCGAGCGCGTTGATGATCGGATTGCCCGCCACTTCCGGAAAATACAGGAGAGCGAGCATGATCAGGAAAATCGACCCGGCCACGCCGGTCAACGTCCAGGCCAGGCGGCGTCTCCCCGTCATGGCGCCGAAAAAGTAGAAGAAAGCAACAGGCAGAAGCCCCATCGAAATGATTTCCACGATGTTGGACAGAGCGCTCGGATTCTCCAGCGGATTGGCGCTGTTCGCGTTGGTGTAGCCGCCGCCGTTCTGGCCAAGGTGTTCGATCGCCTCCCAACTGGCGATCGGTCCGCGCGGGACCACCTGCGTCTGCCCGGCGAGGGTGTGCACATGCATGTACGGCGCGAGGGTCTCCGGAACCCCCTGGCCGACCAGGATCATCGTGACGATGATCGACAGCGGCAGGAGCAACCGCGTGCACACCAGGGTGAGATCGACAAAGAAATTCCCCAATTTCCGCCCGGACAGTGCGCGCACGACGGCGATCCCGACCGCGCCTCCCGCCGCGGGCGTGACGAACTGGAGGTAGGACAGCACGCCGAACTGAGAGAAATAGGACATCGTGTTTTCCCCTGAATACGCCTGCCAGTTCGTGTTGGTGGTGAAGCTTGTCGCCGTATTGAAGGCGAGAAACGGATTGATGGACCCGAAGTGCATCGGGTTGAAAGGCAGCACGTTCTGAATGCGCAGGGCGATGTACGCCAAAACCGCCCACAGCAGGTTCGTGCCCAAAAAGGCGAACGCATACTGCCGCGCGCTCATGTTACTCTCACGCGAGACGCCGATGGTGCGGAAAATTAGATTTTCCAGCCACCCGAACGGTTTGTCCAGCACGGTCGGCTGGAACGTGAAGACCTTGGCCATGTAGTTGCCCAAGGGCTTGATCGTCAGCAAAAATACGCCTATCACGACCAGCCACGTCAGGATTGTCGACAGTGACAAACGCGCTCAACTCCTTGTCGTTCTAAAATTTCTCCGGACGGACGATGACCACGACCAGATACACCATCACGGCGATGGAAATAAAAAGAAGAATCCAGTTCTGCATGTGCCAATCCCCCATTTGACGTCAGAGTTTGTTCAGGTAGTGCATCAGGCCGAAGGAAAACAAAAAAGTCAAGACGATCAGCCCCAGCATGTAGACGTCCGTCATGGTCCCGCATCCCTCTTTCCCGCCGGTTTGCGCCCTGTCATTCCGGCAATTGCCGCTGATTGTAATCCAATGCGCGTAAACGAATCCGTAAAAGGAATTCCCGCAACATAAAAATCGTATAAAAGAACGTGTTCAAAAAGTGGGAGCATACTCAAAAGTTGCGCCCCGCCTGATTCTCTGTCAGTATGGCAGCACACACAATCCAAAAAAGCGCGCGGCCATCCGATGTCTCTCCCGGGAATCCGGACGGTCGTGCGTCTCTGGCGCGGAGTTGGCTATCGGTGATGAAAACGGCGTCTCCCTCCGGCAAACTGGACCGAAAAAAACGGTTCGTTCTCCTTCTTTTCATCGGTTTTCTGACGTGGGTGACCATTGTGCGCATTTCCGTGTGGTCACAGGAGCAAGAGCAGCTTCGCGACGCCCGGTACGCTCTAATCTGTCTGCTGGAAGCCTCGCATCAGATGCGATCGCACAACATTCTTCTGGCCGCGTCGCTCGTCCGCGCCGCGGGACGCGCCATCGGCCAGAAGAAGGCGACGATCAGGCAAATCCCCGCTTTGGAGACGCTCGCCCTAAGAGAAAGCGGAGGCGGCGCGCAAACGCCGGACGCCCTGCTCCTGACATGGCTGTTTAGTGCGGTGGCCATCGTCAGCCTCTTTCTCTGGCGGGACCGCACGGTGACGCGCCTGCGCGAAGAACAGAAACTGCTGCGCGACAAGCTGCTCGTGATCGCGGGCGGCTGGATGCTTGCCGCTGTAAAACCGGGGAGCGTGAAGGAAGTGGTGACGGGCATCCTGGCACAGGTCGTCAAATTCACCCCGATCGACGCGGTGGAGGTGCTCGAAGTGATCGACGACCGTACCTATTGCCTCGCTCCGTACTGCGCGAGCAGCGTGTCGCTCCTGCGCGATCACCGGCTGATCCCGCGCGCGTTTTTCGATGCTCCGGGGGGCGCGGTCATGCGCGTGATGCTGACGCGTGAACCGTTTTACAGCGGAGATCGCGGAGAGATGGGCAGTGTGCTTCCCGGTGTCCGCTTAAAAGGAGTCGCTCTCTATCCCCTGTCACATGGCGACACGGTCTGGGGCGTCATGGTGCTGCGCGGCCAGGGCGCCAACTGGCACGTTCAGCTCCAGGATCTCATCACGATCATCGCGAAAGAATTGGCCGTGTTGCTCGCGTATGCGAAAATGGAGGCGGACGCGGACAAGATGGCCCGGTTTCAGGAACTCGCCCGCCTGCGTTCCGAGCTGCTCGCCAACGTTTCTCACGAATTGCGGACGCCGCTCGGCCTGATCCGCGGGTACGCCGAGACGCTGCTGTACCAGCGGGATCAGCTCGCCGCGGCAGACATGCGCGACTTTCTGGCGGTGATCGCCGACGAGAGCGCGCAACTGGAGAACCAGATTGACAAACTGCTCCGGATGGCGACCATCGACAACACGGGCGGCACGGACGCCATCGACACCAGAGAAACCTTTTCCTGCGAAGAATGGGTGGCGCGCTTGCGTCGGAGACTGTCGCCGGACACGCGCGTCACCCTGTGCGCCATGGTCGCTCCCGGCGCGACTGTGTTCGGCAATTTTGACGACCTGCTGGATGCGGCGTCGAACCTGGTCGATAACGCGCTCAAATATTCGGCGGGTCCCGTCCGGGTGGAGGTGGCGGCGACGGCGGCGCTGTTGCGTGCGGTTGTGGAGGATGGCGGCGAGGGAGTGCCCGCGGAGGATCTCGACAGGATTTTTGAGCGCTTTTACCGCAGCGCCGAACACGCTCAGTCCGAAACCAGGGGTTCCGGTCTTGGCCTGAGCATCGTCAGAGGGATCGTGGAGGCGCATGGCGGCCAGGTCTGGGCCAGAAACCGTGCGGACAGTTTTGAGGTCGGTTTTGAAATTCCCGCACCCGTCCCTCAAGGGGACATGGGATAAAGCAGATTCCGACAGGCGAACGCCAGTAGATATCGCGTTTGACGGAAGCCTCGAACGCGATATCTGGAATCAGATCGCCTGCGCAGAGGACTTGATCCCATTTCCCCAAGGAGGTGTGAACCGATGATATCCGCACTCCCGGCGTCGATTCTGATCGTGGAAGATGAAGAGAAGTACAGGCGCCTGCTGAAAACCAACCTGCAACTCGAAGGCTATCAGGTGACGGAGGTCGCCGGCGGGCACGACGCCATTCAGGCAGTGTACACAAAAGAACCTGACGCCATCCTGCTCGATCTGCGGCTGCCGGAGATGGACGGCTTCCAACTGTGCCGCAGATTGCGGCAGATCACGCCGGCCCCCATCCTGGTGCTGACCGCGCTCAATACGGAGGCCGACCTGATTCACGCGCTGGATCTCGGAGCGGACGACTACATGACCAAGCCGTTCTCCCTGCAGGAACTGCTGGCCCGCCTGCGCGCGCTCATCCGCCGGAGCAACAGCGCGAACGAAGACCCCTCTCTGTCGTGCGGCGATATCCGGCTGATCCCGGATGTGCGCGAACTGCACATTGGTGATGTGCGCACCCGCCTGACGCCGACCGAATGGAAACTGATGCAGGAGTTCGTGTCCAATTGCGGCAAGGTGTTGACACACGAGCATCTTTTGGCCAGGATTTGGGGACCTGAGTATCGGGCAGACCATGAGTACCTGCGCGTGTACGTGCGCAAACTGCGCTCCTGCCTGGAACCCGATCCGAAGCGCCCCGTTTACCTCGTCACACGCGCGGGCGTGGGCTACATCCTTTATCCCACCCCGCACGCGTAGGCCGTCCCGCGGTCACAATGGTGGAACATCTACTGGCACAACGTTTCATTGCCGCCCTGACCTTGCGGGGCCGAAGCGGTGGGAATGCCGTCGTCCCGTGCGGCGTGGAACAGCATCGACCGGTAACGAATGGCGGGGGCGTCTGAAGGGACATGCGCTTCCCGGCACAGTGGAGGAGCTTCGACCGGCCGCAGGCATTCTATGATCTCCTTGTCCTGATTCATGATGTAATGGGTGTGTTCCAGGTGAAATTCATCAAGGAATGTGGAATCAAGATGGAAATTCCTCATGATACAGCCAAAAATCTGTGTCGCCCCGCGCCGGATGGGCGAGAATGTAAGAAATGTGCACATCCAGTCGCCATTTCCCATGGGGGTGCGGATGATCCATCGATTGGGGAATTTGAGTTCAATTTCGGTCCGTTCTCCGATCCCGGGCGGCGCAGGTACAGCTTCCATCGGATGAGAGGGGACAAACGGCGTCGGATGAATCACGATGCTGTCGGGATGAACGCTGTATTCGAGATTTTCGACAACCGGATCGATATTTTGTCCTGTCGTGTCGGGATGGACAAAGGGAAGATGGGAAACGTCCAGCACACTTTCCGCCACCCGGCAGAAGTCCGCTTCCCAGCGTGCCTGGAACAAGACGCGCCGCCATCCGCTTAATTGCAATTCGGGAAACAATTCCAGCTCAGGTGCGATGGGATTGGCCGCCTCCGGCCGGGTGAACACCCAGACCAGGCCAGACCGTTCGCACGCCGGATAAACGGACAGGCGGGCCGACCGGGAAATGGGTTTTTCAGAGCGGTTGGCCGGAATGTGCGTGCAGCTCCCCGCGGCATTAAAATGCCAGCCGTGAAACGGACAGATCAATTCATTGTTTTTGACGGTCCCGCGGGAGAGGTCGCATCCCCGGTGCGGGCAGTTCGCTGAGAATGCGTGCGGAATTTTGTCCGCACACCGCAAAAGCACGATATCCTCCCCGTGAACCGTGACTTTGGCCGGAGCATCCCTCAACTCATCCGACTGCAAAACGGCGTACCATGCTCCCCGCACCAAGCTGCGTCCCCCCGCGAACATTTTGCTGTATCGGCATCATATGCCGCAAGGCGTTCGCTTTTTTGTGCGTCTGACCAGGGGACACGGAATAGAGTCTACCGGAGGTTGTTATCAGGACTGCGGCGTCAGCGGCGGATGGACCGGGCTGGCGGGAGGAAGTTGAAAGAGGGGCTGTTCGCGCTGGATCGGAAGCGGTTGCGGAACCGGCGCAATGAACGGCCCGGAACGGAGCGAATGATTGTGCTTCGGCGCTTGCGGCAATGGGAAGGAAAAAACAATGCCCGCGAGCGACGCGACAATCGTCAGTGAGCCAGCCAGCACGACAAGATCAACACGATGTTTTGTCACAACCACCCATCCCATTCGGAGCTTGTGAACCGGAGGACCTGCGATAATCTGCTTCACCAGGATACAAAGGCGGTATCATCTTGTCAAGCGATAGTTTCGATCGTCTCAATCGACTGGAGTGCTTAAACTTTTGTCCGCTCAAGCGTCACCGAGCAGTTTCAGTCAATCGCGATGTCATACTCCATCCTTTTCGCCGTCGCCCCTGCAATTTCTGAACCAACGAGCCGCTTTACGATATGGAACGCCATATCGATGCCGGCGGAGATCCCGCCCGAAGTCACGATGTTCCCTTCATCCACGAACTTCACATTTCTCTCTACGGTGATGGACGGGAATTCTCGTTCCAATCTGTCATAGCTGACCCAGTGAGTCGTGGCCCTCCTTCCGTTCAAAAGATCCGTTTTCGCCAACAAAAGGGCGCCTGTACAGACGGATGTCATCAGTTCGACATCGTGCATGCGTTCCGAAATCCATTGAATGACTCTCTCGTTGTGGATCTCACGCTCTCTGGCCCCCGGGCCTCCGGGAATCACGAGAATATCAAAAGAAGGGACATTATCAAACCTGTAATCCGGTTGCACTTTCAGTCCGTTGCGGGCTCTGACCAATTCTCCGCTCTCAGATACCAGTTTCACCAGAAAAGGCTTGGATTCCGGGGCATCTGCCGCTTGATCCGGGTAAGCGGCCAACGAAAACACCTCAAAAGGGCCGGCAAAATCAAGCACCTCCACATCATCAAAGAGCAATATACCCACGATCCATTGTTTCTTCATCATTAGGTCCCTCCTGTTTCTGTGGCTGAAAACGGCGAATAAGCCATTTTTATGGCGATTGCAAGGAGCGTGCCTCCCCGCGTTTCAGCTTTTCTGTTGCACCGGGTGGGTATAACATGTCAGGACTCCAGTTGCGAACCATGGAATCCCCAACCGCTTCCTCCTCGGTCTCGTTAACCAGAAGAAGGGTAAGAGGGTGAACTGGATTTGGCTTATAGAGCCTGTTCAAAAAGTGGGCAGGGTTGACCCACTTTTTGAACAGGCTCTTATACATTAGCGGATGATTGACAAGACCGCAAGTTTAGCCATATAGTTGGATGCAATCGAATTCAAACGTGTGAATTCCCATTACCGCCCATTCGAAGCAAGAAAGAGGATGATGTCATAGTGGAAGCCTCCTCGCCGACGTTCTCACAAGTTGTCCCGACTTTTTCGCGCGTTGTCATCGGAGATCTGCCTTCCAATGAAGTCCGGGAGGCCGTCGTGGTGACCCAGCACCCCTGCCCAAGGTATATGCACATGTTCAGCACGCACAAGGTCTACTTCCTGAATCCGGCCCTCGGGCCCGTGCAACCGATGCAATACATCCTTTGCTACGAGTACGAGCAGAACACCAAAGACGACGAGGGCAAGTGGACTATCAGCGCCAGGCATATCAGGCGGTGGGGTAAGGTGAAGGAGATACTCTACGATATCCGGCCGGACCAATATTCATCCATTCCGGAACTGGCCGACCTGACGCAGGACAATCAGTTCTGGCCGGAA
>JAJZZT010000320.1:8001-9410 GCA_021797415.1 Bacillota bacterium | reverse complement strand
GACGCGCTCCCGCCCACCGCCCGTCGCCCGTTCCGGCAGAACGTCAACGACAGCGCCGGACACGTGGAGACGCCCAATGTGATGGCCGCGAAATCCGTAACCGAATCCCTCCGCCTCGATCAGGGCGGGATCCAGTCCGTCGTTGAGCAATTGCCAGACGGCAAGCCCCGTCATACGGAGCGTGACGGCCCGCATCGGCGTGGCGCAGATGGCGAGCAGATCGCCGCGCCGCACGTTGCCCGCGCGTAATGCGGCGTGGATCACGCCGCCGTTGATGACGGCGATGTCCGCGCCGAGTTCCTCACGCACCTGATCGCACAACAGATTGGCAAGTTGCGATTCTTCCAGCAGAGAGTGCCCGAGAGGACTGTCCAGCACCGTGATGGTGGTTTCCAGTTCCTGTCCGGCCGCTGTCCTGTTGCGCGCCAGCACGGCGCTCGCCGCCTCATCGGCCAGGCCGTCGGGAGGCGTGTACACAAGCTTCGACGCGACGCTGGCCACACGGCCGTGGTCGACGCGCACGACCGTATGGCCGAATGCCCGCGCGTGCTTGCCAGCCTGGGAAATCCACGTATGCCCTTTTCTCACGCCGTGTTCGAGGAAATGATGCGAATGAGCGCCGATGATCAGATCGATCGGCACTTCCTTCTCGGCAAGCGACTCGTCGACCTGCAGGCCCAGATGAGACAAAAGGATCACCACGTCAGCGCCGCGGCGGCGCAGGCTGTCCGCCGTGCGTCGCGCTGTTTCTCCCGGATCCACGACAGGAAGCCCCAGCGCCTCGAACGGTTTTTCGTATGGCACGGTCACACCGAATACTCCGAAGCGAACACCGTCCCGCTCCAGGATGTCGCCGTCTTCACGCTGCCATGCCGCCGTTTCGGGAACGGGCAGATTGGAACAATAAAACGGGATGGCCGCCGCTTCGACCACCGCCGCCCAATGTCTCCGGTCCAACGTCAGCGTCTCGTTGTTGCCGAAAACCCAACCGTCGTACTGAAATGTGGCGAGCAACTGCGCATTGACGATCCCGTGCGTGCCGTTTGTCACCGGATGAGAACAATCAATGTGATCACCAAGATCAAAACAGAGCGTGCTGTGTCCCGCCTGTCCGGCGCTCCGTCGTTCGGACCGAAGACGATGGGCCAGCACGGCGAAGCGGTCCAGTTCACTGTGCACATCATTGGTATGAAAGATATGGAGTTCCACGAATTCCTCCTGCCTCATCAAACGGGCGGCATCATCTCAGATCGCCTGCGCAGTGGACTTTATCCCATGTCCCCCAGGAGACACGGGATAAACTGAATTTCGGCAGGCGAGTATCCGTAGATATCGCGTTTGACTGAAGCCTCAAACGCGATATCTGAAATCAGATCGCCTGCGCAGTGGACTTTATCCCATGTCCCCCA
>JAJZZT010000320.1:0-7991 GCA_021797415.1 Bacillota bacterium | reverse complement strand
AAAGATATGGAGTTCCACGAATTCCTCCTGCCTCATCAGACGGGCGACATCATCCCATGTCCCCCAGCCACTTGCGCAGAATCTTCGCCGTTTCCATCTTGAACACCGATTTGGCGTACACCGCCACGCAACCCGCCTCCCGCGCCTGCGCCAGCAGCGTCTTTTGTACGTGCGGGCCGTAGGCGATGACCCTGCAATCATATTGTCCGGCCAGCGTCACAAGCGCTGCCGTCGCTGACCCGGAGGCGGTCAGGTCAAGAACCGCCAGTGCAGGGTGAACCTCCGGCAAGCGGGTTTCAAAATCCCCGCGCGTCTCGACGATCGATACGGTGTTCTGCGACTTTGCCGCCGCTTCGCGCAGATGCACGGCAAACATGAGATCAGGAACGTATGCCAGAATGGCATGCCCAGCCATGGGAACACCCCCGTTCAAATTCACTTCCATGGTTGCCATCCCCATCATCGGATAGACAGGAACCGTTCCACGGGCGCATATGCTTCCCCAACTATATCACGACCGCGCGCGGCGGTGGCAATTCTTCACGCAACTGCCCTATAATCGGAGTGTCGGGAAAGCGGGGGACAAACATGGTCGAACACCTGGTCCTGATTCGTTGGAAAGACAGCACTCCGCAGACGGAACGCCTGCGCATCCTGACGGAACTCGCCGCGCTGCGGGATGTAGTCCCCGGCATCGTCCATTATCGCGTCGGCGATAATTTTTCCGAGCGCAGTCAGGGATATCACGCCGCAATTTCCTCCACCTTCACGGACGAGGCGAGCCTCGCGGCATACGGTCCACATCCCCGGCATCAACAGATCGCCGCCCAACTGAGAACGGCGACGGATTCCCTTATCGTGGTAGACTTCCGGCCACTGTAGCGCAGTCCGCTTGCGGATATGGAGCGCCTCTATTGCAGGGGCGTTTCTTTTTGAACAGACTATACACTTTTCACATATCAGCCCTATAAACATACCATATTACATCTTCTGCGTCGGATCCGTGTATCTTTCTTCCAAATTTCGGACATAAAGATATTATCAATATTTGGAGGGATTCTGACATGGAATTGATGGAGCGGTGGGCATCGCGCTCCGATGCCTGGACACCCGAGGACGATGTCACACTGGCTGAACTGGTGTTGCGTCACATCCGCGAAGGCAGCACTCAACTGGTTGCGTTTGACGAATCCGCATCCCTGCTCGGCCGCACCGCGGCAGCCTGCGGATATCGCTGGAACGGCGTGGTGCGGCGGCACTACGAGGACGCGATCAAAGAGGCGAAACAGGTGCGCCGCAAAATGCTTGAGGAGCGCCGGCACAGACGGCCCAGCCGTACCCAGATCATGATCGGCGGAGACAAGGAATTCACTCTTGACCTGCTGATCCGCGGATTGCGCGACTTTGAGCGCCGCTACCATGAACTTACGGACGAGGTTGACCGTCTGCTGCAGGATAAGACCGCCCTGGAAGCGCGGTTGGAGGAACTGAAGCAAAATGTGTCATCTTCCTCTGGGCCCCTGTCCGCCACGGCGACGCCGGAACAGCTTGAAGAAGATTCGCGCGCGCTGCTCGCGATCATGGAGCGCGCACGGCGCTTGATCCAGGTAGACGGCGAATCTTTCGCGACCCGTTTTCACCTTGATTCTACGGAGCGCGCCACACAGGAGTGACGGAGGTACCGCGCCTTTTGGAGACTGCGCCGTACACTGCGGACGAAAGCAGGCGAGAATGCGCCCCGGCGCATTCTCGCCTGCTGTGTCAACAGCCGGAGATCAGCGAACACGCGCTCGCGAAGCAGTGCGCTGTATCCGTAGCGCAACGTGTTTTGCGCAAATTCGTCATGATCGACAACCCGGACCGACCGATCGCCGACGAGCACGTCCAGTTCGAGATCGGCGAAAAGGACGCGGCGGCGCATTCTGTCCACGCGGGGAATTGTGCAGACGTTGCAGTAGTATTCGACACCGGACGGCTTGAGCAAAACCGTTACCTGGAAATGGCGCGCGCGATAGAAGCAGGAGAACACATCGTAGACGCTCGCCCAGACGCGCCCATCAGCCTCCTTCACCTGTCCGCCCGGCGGGATATGCAACACGAAATCCGGCGCAAGCGCTCCTTTGTACCAAACATCAGGGCGCACCGGACAGCATCTGGTCCATATCCGATGCGGCGCGCCGTCAAATTTGCGGCTCTCGATCCGCCAAATTCTTTCGCGCAGGGCGGTCTTCATGATTCCGTTCTCCGCTCAATCTCCGCCTGCGGAGGCTGATGGTCCGGCTCCGGCACGTTCGGAAGCAGTCCGCCGAAGATGCGGGCGCGAATCAGGGAACGGATGGCGATCAACACGATCGGCCCGATCACCAGTCCGAAAAATCCCATACTGCGCAGTCCCACGTACATGCCGAACATGGTGGCAAACGTGCCGAGCCCCACGCTGGCGGCCATGATCTTCGGCTCGATCGTATGCCGCACCAGCGACGCAATCGTCTGGAGCAGCAGAATCTTGATGGCGAGAACCACGTGCCCGCCGAGAAACGCCCCCACAGCCCAGGGGAGCGTCACGATCCCCGATCCGACGATCGGGATCCACCCCGTCAGGCCGATGGACAGACCGAGGATAAAGGCGTACCGGATGTGCATGAGCGCCATTCCCACGATGCAGATCACGCTGGTCACGCCGATCAGGATCAACTGTGTGCGCAACATCCCCGCGATGGCATGGCTGACATCAATCGCGACCACCTCAAGTTTCGGCGCCCATCCGGGCGGGAGCGCCCGCCGCAGTAAAGAGAGCATCTCTTCTCGTTGCGCGAGGAAAAAATAGGCTGCGACGACGGCGATGATCCCGATGATGACGACATCGGGCAACAGCGCGACACCCGTGAAAAGCGAGGCGAATAACGTCACGGCAAATTGCTTCGCCTGCTCCACCGTTCCGAGGGCGGTCGTCTGGAACGTGGCCACCACTTTGGGAGGCAGGTGACCGTACACCGCCATTCCCTGGTGCAGCATGCGCTCCATCCAGTCGCGCCAGAAAGAGAAGTAGACGGGAATGGCCTGCGAGAAACCGACTGCCTCCTGCGCCGCCTGGATGACGACAAACGTGACCAGCGCCGCCAATACGCCGATCGAGCCCACCATGACCACCAGCACAGCCGACCGTTCTGTCATGCCGGCCGACTGCAGCACACGCACGAGCGGAAAGAGGACCACCGCAATCACCAGGCCGAGCACAAAAGGCAGGATATAACTGAACAGACGGGCGAACAGCACTGTGACGATGATCAAAAACGCCATCAGCACCACGATCTCCATCACGTTCGCCAGATAACGCCGCATATCCTGATCCAGCGTCCGCATACGCTTGCGTTGATTATCCCCACGATTGTCCCTACGCCGAACATCCATCCGCCACACCCCTCGCATGCTATGACTCAAATTCAGCCAGCGGAATTCTATCGCCCGATCGGGCGGCCTTCACTCCGGGAGCGTTACCACAAAGCGCGCGCCGCCGCGTTCACCATTTTTCACGACAATTGTACCCCTGTGCTTCTCCACGATCGCCTTGGCGATCGACATGCCGAGTCCGGTATCACCCTGCGCGCCGTGATAAAAGCGTTCAAAAACGCGATTCAACTCATCCGGTGCAATCCCTTTCCCGTCGTCTTCCACGATGATCTCCACCCCGCCTTGCGCGGCGACGCGGGCCGCGATCTGCACCTTCCGACGCGCATGGCGCACCGCGTTGGACAGAAGGTTCAGAAGCACCTGGGAAAGCTTGTCGCTGTCGGCCAGGCAGAACAGCGCCCCGTCCGGGGTCAGGGGCGTCACGAGAATATTCCTGTCCTGCGCCAGAGGCAGCACCCGTTCGATCGTTTTATAGATAATGGAAGAAATATCGCACTGTTCAAAATTATACACCTCATCAAGTGTCTCCAGTTTCGAAAGATAGATCAGTTCATCCACCAGGTGCTTGAGACGCACGCTCTCCTGCGCGACGATGTCCAGGACGCGGAATGTCTCGGAGGATTCAAACACGCCGTCGCGCAGGCCCTCCGCATACCCGCGGATGGCCATGAGCGGAGTCTTCAGTTCGTGTGACGCGTTTTGCAGGAAGCGCTTTTGCGCTTCGTCGAACGACCGCAGCGACGCCACCATGTCGGCGAACGCCTTGGACAATTCCTCCCATTCATCCCCGGTGCGCATAGGCGTCACCGCTGAGAAATCCCGCTGCCGCACACGATTTACCGCTTCCTTGAGCACCCACACCGGACGCATCATGCGGCGCGCAAGCACAATGCCGACCAGCGCGATGATGATGCTGGAGATCACCAGTCCCTGCGCGACAGACCACCAGATCTGCGACGTGATGCGCTGCAGGTCCGACAGGTTGGTGAACATGGTCAGGACACGGGTGTTCAACCGGACAAAGTAGGGGCTGCTCCGTACATTCAGGTCACTTGGCAGCGAGATGTGAGGCAACTGCATGGGGACGCCCGAAAGGTAGTGAAACGGCAGTGCGACGATCTCGTACTGCGGAGCGCTGGCGGGGTACACGCCGACGCTGATTTTCCCGTTTAACGCACGGGCGATGACAGGACCGATCTCCGTCAGCACGCCGGATTCCGCGTGCGTAAACGTACCGCCGAGAACGCGCCCCGCCGAGTCGATCACCGCGTACTCCGCGTGGACATTCTGCGCAGCCACGGACACCGTGAAGACGTTTTGCGGACTCTTCCCGGCGGTCTGCCGGGGTTGCGTCTGAACCAGGCGTCCGAACAGTTCATAATTTGAAATGATCTGCCGTCCGTACGCCACGAGACTCTGTTTGGTGGTCCCAATCACGTACCCATGTATGGTCCGGTTTGTCAGGGCACCGGCAAGCACAAGAGAAGCCGCCACAATGACAAGGTATACAGAGACCACCTTGAAAGCAATCGATGTCCTCACGGTCAGCCCACCCTGCAAAGATCGCGCACCTGCCCATCTTCCTTATTGATGAGGGACCGCGGCGCGACATGTCTAGCCTTCGATCTTGTATCCGTATCCCCACACCGTCACAATCTCCGCGTGCGAATTTGTCGCCGACAGCTTCTTGCGCAGGCGCTTGACAAGATCGTCGATCGCCCGTTCATCCCCGATAAATTCATATCCCCAAACCTGCGTCAACAGTTGCTCGCGCGTGAAAGCCCGGTTTTTATGGCGGATGAGAAACGCCAGCAGTTCATACTCCTTCGTGGTCAGCGCCATATCGGCATTGCCCGCCGTGATGCGGCGCTCCGCGTCGCGCAGCGTCAGGTCGGCGCAGGCCGGCAGGTCCGGCTCAGTCTGAACGACTCCTTCAGCCGTCTGGGCGGCGGGACGAAGCCTGCGAAACACGGTGCGGACGCGCGCAACCAGTTCGCGCGGAGAAAAGGGTTTTGAAAGGTAGTCGTCCGATCCGAGCTCAAGTCCGATGATGCGGTCCACCTCTTCATCCCGGGCCGACACCATGATGATCGGGATCTCGCTTTTCGCGCGGACCCATTTGCACAGGTCGTAGCCGCTGACTCCCGGCAGCATGATGTCGAGAATCAGCATATCCGGCAAATTATCCTGCATGGCTGCCTGCGCCTCGTCGCCGGACGCAAAACTCGTGACATCATAGCCGTCGCGCGTCAAGTACCGTTCGACAACCGTACGGACACTGTCATCGTCATCGACCACATAAATCAGGCGCCTGCCGTCCATGCCGTTCCCTCCTCGCAAATCATGCATCAGGCAGGCGCTTGGCGCGCATGACCCGGCTTTTCGCCACGAATCCCGCGCCCGCAAGTGCCAAACCGGAACCGCACAGGAGCAATCCCGCCACGCGGTCGGTCGACATGATGAACGCGCCCAGGGCCAGTATGCCCATCGTGATCATCGCCAGCGCAAAAAACAGCCCCTTTGCCACTTTTGACATGACCGTCCCCTCCTTTCCGGCTCCCTTTCCGGGTGAAAATACCCTCGCCTCTGCCGGCCGCCACGATACCCCGAAGACTGGGAGCCACCCATGTCCCCGAACTCCCGCTCAGCCACCGCTTCGCGGAACTCGCGACGAGCCAAGGATACCATGGCGACCCAGCAAACCTGAAGACTGCCCCGTTCAGCCCTGCAGTCGCGACTGGACACGCTCTTCACCGATCCGCTCGCGCAGCAGCGTCCGGTACATCGCCATATGCCTTTGGGCCGCCTCTGCGTCCATCTGGACAACGCTGTCATACAGCGACTGATGCAGCGCCACCACCGCGCGCTGTATCTCTTCCTCATCGCCCAGCCACCGCAGGACGCCTGACAGCGGATGGTACAGGATGCGCAATATATTTGCCGCCATCGGGTTGCCCGCCGCATCCGCCATGGTCAGATGGAAGTCCCCCTCGCCTTTGAGCACGAGCGCAGGTTCTCCAACGCCGGTTTCCATCGTGAGGAGCGCCTCTGCGAGCGCCTGGCAGTGTTCCTTTGACCGCCTTTTCGCCGCCGCGCCCGCAATTCCCTGTTCAAGCCACATCCCCACCTCAAGCAGTGAACGCGCATCCGATGAGCTCATCAACACCGCCGCGTGAACGGGTCGCAAGAAGGCATCCTCAGAAAACGGTTTGACGTACGCGCCGTCGCCGTGGCGCAATTCCAGCAGACCCTTTCCCACCAGCATGCTGCACGATTCGCGGATAACTGCGCGCGATACGCGAAAATGCGCGGCAAGATCGGCCAACGGAGGCAATCGTTCCCCTGGCTTCCACTCACCACGCACAATCAGCGCTTCGATGCGGCGCGCCACATCAAGGTACAGCGGTCTGCTCTCCCCCTTGCCCCTGTCGCCCATCACCGTCCATCCTATCTGCGGGACTGTACATTCAGTCCGAGCAAGCGAAGGATAAAGAGAAACAGGTTCAGAAAATCCAGATACAGATTCAACACCATCATCGGGACCTGTTCCGGCGAAATTCCGTAGCGCGTCAGCCTGTTCAGGTCAAACAGCATGAACCCGACAAACACGCTGATGCCGAGATACGTGTAAATGAGCTGCAGAGCCCCGCCGAGCGGGAAAAACAGGCTCACGACCCCGAGCAGCAGCAGCACGATCAGGCCGACGCTCGCAAACATCCCCATCCAGCCGAAATCCACGCCGCGCCGGCTGGCGATGAACGCAGACAGGGCGAAAGCGCCCGCCGTCACAAAGAAGGCCTCTTCGACGACCTGTATGCCAAGCGCCTGTGAATAGACGATCAGAATGGGAGTCACGGTCATCCCCGACAACAGCGTGAACACGAACAGGAACGTCCATCCGACCAGGCGACGCCTGCGCACCACCGCGGCGGCGATCATCATCCCCATCTCAACGATCCAGAGCGGAAAATATAGCGCGGGAGGCAAAAACTGTCCTGCGTATGCGCCCACCGCCGCAAACGCCAGCGACGCGGCGAGGCCGAACAGGACTCTGTTGCGCGTCATGCGCAGATCCAACTGTTCGTACATGTGAAGCCGCCTCCTCCTATCTTGAAAATGTCTTGTGCCAGTCGTCGCCATTCCCCGGGGACATGGGATCCACCCATCTTCGGCAGGCGATACAGGTCGATCGGGCGTTTGACTAACGCCTAAAACGCCCGATCCAAACGAGCCCGCCTGCCCTTCAAAGACTGGATCCCATGTCCCCAGGCTCCTGCTCGGACACCGCTGTCGCTAAACTCGCGACGAGCAAAGGGGATGACGACGCCCCAGCCAACCTTTCCGATGGCGCAAAAGTCGGCGGGCATGGGGCAGAGCGCCAGTCCAGCAAATTTTCATCCTGCTGATGGTGGCGCGCCGGCGGCATGGGCTTCTATCCTAAAAACGCAGTGGCTACTGCTGTGTATATGTGCATTGTACATCTTTTCGACCCGAGCGTCATCACGGCGCCGCTGGCCGGCGCATCACGGCGCCGCTGGCCGGCGCATCACGGCGCCGCTGGCCGAAACGTCCGCATTCGC
>JAJZZT010000208.1:7765-9515 GCA_021797415.1 Bacillota bacterium | reverse complement strand
GATCTTGAGGAAAGCGACAATGGCATCACGGCCAACATGATCTGCCCGGGTGACCTGCGGGGAGCGGCCAAAGAGAGCGATCCGCCGCAAAGCGCGCGCGGTCCGGCGCTGGTCCGTCCGGTCGGCGGCGATCTGGCGGAACTCGTGGACTTTCTCGTAAGTCCCCAGGCGCGTTTTGTGAGCGGCAACATCATCTCGGCCACGGGAGATGTGGACGTGATCAGCCACTACGACACGGGCGCAAAGGAAGTGGCGGATCCGCGCGCGTTTGAGGTGGAAACGACGGTGCGCGTCCTTCCGTGGAATTGCACGGGAGTCGTGACCGCGCGCCGCGACCGGCGCAACCGCCGATCGATCTACACGGTGTCAGTCGACGGCCGGCCGGCGAACTTTACCATCGACCAACTCGAAGACGTGTAACCGCGTCCGCCTGCAGAGCGGACTTTATCACATGTCCCCATGGGTGATCACAGGTTCCATCGGAGGTGACAGAGAGTGGCTCTCGACGGTCTTGTCCTCACGGCAATCGCGCGCGAACTGGCGGACGCTCTGGTCGGAGGGCGCATCGACCGGGTGACGCAACCGACCGGAGACGACGTTTTGCTCACGATCCGGGCCGGGCACGCCAATCTCAGGCTTTTGCTGTCCGCCAACAAGTCCTATCCCCGCGCGCACCTGACCACGCGCTTTCGCGCGCCCAATCCCCCGTCGCCCCCGATGTTCTGCATGCTGATGCGCAAGCACCTGGAGGGAGGGCGCATCGCGTGCGTGACGCAATGGCGGCGCGAGCGGATGCTTTTTCTGGACATTGAGGCGCGCGATGAATTTGGAGACAAAGTTGTACGGCGCATCGTTGTGGAAATAATGGGAAAACACAGCAACGTCATCCTGCTCGATCGGCCGGACGGCCAGATCATCGACGCCATTTCACACGTTTCCCGCGCGGTCAACCGTCATCGCGAGGTGTTGCCCGGGCGGTCTTACGTTTATCCGCCGCAACAGGACAAAATCGATCCCTTGGCCGAATCGGCCAAGGGGTTTCGCGCCAGACGGGAGGCCCGTCCGGAGGATGCGCTGGGCGCCTTCGCACTGCAGACGTACCTTGGCGTCAGCCCGTTTTTTGCACGTGAACTGGATTATGAGGCGACGCGCCGGAATGCTCTTGGCGCTGAGGCGGAGTGGCTCATTTTTGGCGACCTGCTGCAGCGCGCCAAGGAGGCGAAGGAGCCTGTCACCGTGCGCGACGCGTCCGGTCGCGGCGCGGCGTTCTACCTGTTTCTTCCGGAGCATGTAAAGGGCGTTGTCGATCGCTTCCCGACGATGAACGAATGCGTCGACGCTTTTTACAGTGGGCGCGCGCTGTCCGACATCGCCCGCACCAAAGCGGGATCGTTCCTTCGACTGGCGCGCGCGGAACGGGAACGCGCCGTCCTGCGCGCGCGCAGGTTCCAGGAACTGCTGGAGGCGGCGGACGACGCAAAGGCGTGGCGCATCGCCGCGGAACTGCTGACCGCCTACCTGCATCAGGTGCCGCGCGGGGCGTCCGAAGTTACCCTTCCCAACTTCTACGACGGCGAACGGCAGCTCCGGATTGAACTGAATCCTGCGAAAGGACCGCTGGAAAACGCGAACGCGTACTACAGGCGGTACAACAAATACAAGCGGGGACTATCGGTCACCGCCGAACAATTGCAGCTCGCCAAACAGGATACCGTCTATCTCGATACGGTCATTCACGAACTGGAAACCT
>JAJZZT010000208.1:0-7755 GCA_021797415.1 Bacillota bacterium | reverse complement strand
CCGGTATCGAAGAAGAACTGCGCGCCGCAGGGTTGCTCAAAACCCAGACAAAGAAAAAACAAGAGGCGGGACGCGGCGCAAGGGACAAACACGCGAAGCCCCATCCGCTCACATTCACCGCCAGCGACGGTACCGCGATCTGGGTCGGGCGCAACAACACAGAAAACGACGCCGTCACATTCCGGCACGCGCGCAAGACGCATCTCTGGCTGCACGTGAAAGACTCCCCCGGCTCCCATGTGGTCATCGCGAGCGACCAGCCCGCGGATCTGACGGTGCGCGAGGCGGCGCTGCTCGCCGTCCACTTCAGCCGCGAGCGCGAATCATCCAAGGCGCAGGTGGATGTCGTCCCGGTCGGCCACCTGTGGAAGCCAAACGGCGCCAAGCCCGGATTTGTCCTGTTTGAAGGACAGCAGACCATTGTTGTCGCGCGCGATGAAGAAGCGCTCGCGCGCCTGCTGGAGAACACGGGGACTGACGGCCAGGGCAGGCGGTCTCGCTCCGGCTGACGGACGGACTGACGGAAGGCCGCCTTCACCGTCTTCAGGTCACGAGCGCACGCCAGCGCTGCGCGCCGCTGCGTACAGCGCGCAAGCCCGCTTCCGGCTTGGCGTGCTCCTCCCAGGCGCGGCGGCATTCGCGAAACAGCGCGTCAAGGTCGGCATAATCGTAGATGGCCCACACGTCCTCGTAATCCACCGGCAGACGCGACAGCGCCTCACCAGGCCAATCCGCCGAAAGAGCGACTGTCGCCAGCAGTAGTTCACGGATGTCCGGACGGTCCAGAAAGCCGGCAAGCGCGCAGACCAGTGCGCTCATAGCCAGCGCCCACGCGCGCAAACGCGGCTGTTCACTCTGGACGGCCCGGCCAAGCCACGCCACCACGGGAGCGGTGTGCCGGACGCGCCCTTTTTCCATCAACGCCCCGCACAGGCGGGAGGCGCCGACCACCATTCGCGCGGCCGCCGCCTCCCGCCCCTGCTGTCCGTCCTCGCACCCGGACAGCGCCACAAGCAACGCCTCGTAACGCCTGCCGAGGACAGCGCGCCCCACATACATTTCACCGTCCGCTTCCCGCAACAGGATTTCGCGGCCGATGCGCAGCACGGCCTGGCAGGCGTGCTCCGCGAATTGGACAGCGTGCGGCGCATCCCCCCGGTTTTCTTCATCCTTCACCTGCTCCGCGAGCGCCAATTCCGCCAGATTGAACAGCGTCTCCACCGCGTACTCCACCGACGGGAAAAGCTGCTGTCCGACGAGACTGCCCCGCGTGATCCGCTCCAGCGCATTGACCGCCTCGCGCCCGGCTTTCCAACTGCGGCGCAGCACCGCATCCTCGCAGAGTGCGTGCGCACTCTCAAGCACGGCGCCCAGCATTCCGCCCTCCCGCTCCTTCGCCGCGACAGCCGCAATTTCCACAAATTGCGTCACGGCACTGCCGCGCACCCTTCTCGTTCCGCGTTCCGACATGCTGTAAAGCGCCCTCACGGCGATCATTCCCGTGGTGGAATCCATGTCGGCGGCGGCGCGCTTGGCGATGTCGCACACCTGTTCCACTTTTTCCAGTGCCTCCGCGACGCGGCGGCGGCGCAAAGAACGGTAAAATTCCCCTTTGATCTCAGCGACGATGCGCTCCGGTTTCAATAACTGCATCACCGCTCTCATGTACAGGACAAGCATGCCGAAGCAGATGATGACAAGGACCATGTCCGCGTTCATCTGCGGCTGCAGATAGGCGGGAAGCGTCTCGTGGATCGGTTCGGTGATGCGCGACAGCAGGTAGAGACTCTGGATGATGGTGACGAAATACACCAGGGTCAGCGAGATATTGAATGGCATTTTCAGGAATAAATCGAGCACTCGGTGCGTGTAGCGGCTCGCGGTCAATTGGATGGCGACCAGCGTGATGGAGATGCACAGGGTGAAGATCGTGGAGAGACACGAGACGATTGTGCTCAGATAATTGCGCGCCGTGTCGGTGTCTCCGGCAAAGGAACGGGGAGACAGAACAAAAACCAGTGCGATGGCCGCGCCGGCGACGACAGCGTGCATGATCATGCGTACGGTCACCGCGCCCTCCTCCATCCCTGGATCCTCAGGTTGTCCGAAAAGGGTCGAGAACTGCATGGGCGCAGGACTTCGGCAAAGCCTTTTCGGCCATGTCCTTAGGGTGTCGCAGGCAATGGGGGATTATCCCGTCCTGGAGTGCAGCCAAGCGGAACAAGGGGCGGCTTCCGGCAGCCCGGCGGGAGGGCGCGTACTCACGCGCTCGGCGTGGAAGAGGAGGTCGCGGTCGGCGCGGCATGCGCGCCCCGTCCCCGTTTTTTTGCGGTCCAAAGCAGCATCGCGGTCGCAACAGCGCGCAAAGCCGCCGACAGGCTCATGGTCGGCGTCATATGGAGGATCCCGAGCAACGCTACGCCGATCTGGGGCGCGATAAAACCGATGAAGCCGATCGTGATGTTGAAATGCGCGATGTAGGTTGTGCGTTCCTGCGCCGGCGCCACTTCGAGCAGGTGATTGAACTGCAGGAGAGCCAGCCCGGCAAAGAACAGGCCGGAGATAAAGTTCACGAAGGTGAGATACGGGAGATTGGGGGAAAGAATGGTCAGCACAGGCGTCAGGGCCATGCCGAAACACGCCGCCGCAAGCATGGTCGTATTGCCGAAACGCTCCGCAAGCCTGCTCCACCTGCTGTAGGTCAGAATCTGCGACACCTGGGCGGCAACGTTGAACGCGCTGATCCAGATGCCTGTGGCGCCAGCGTCGCGGATCTGGTAAATGCTAAACAGCGGCCACGCCATCTGCCAACCAAGATTGAACACGGTCGCCGCCACCAGAAAGCGCCGGTACTCCTGACTTCGAAAGAGCGCCACGAACGTGCGCGGCGTGAATCCGTTTGTCTTCGAGTCCGGCCGTGGTTCCGGGTGCTCGATGTGGCGGACCAGATAGTAGACTTCGAACAGAGAAAAGCCAAACGACAGCAGAAAAAACACCTGATAGGGAGGAACGCTGGTCACGGGAAACCACTGCAGGATCAGGCCGGGTATAAGCGTCGACAAGAGACCGACCACCGTCACGGCGCGATTGCGGCGGCCAAAAAATTCACCGCGCCGCTCGCCGGGAATCAGATCGCCGATCATCGTCTGCCAGGACAAACCGCTCAGCGCCTGCGGCAGATTCATCAGGGCGATCAGCAACACGATCACGGTGGCCGCGACAGGCGGCCTGACGACAAGCGGTGTGAACGCGAGCAGCAGGTAGAAGATGCGCGCGCCCGCCGTCGACCGCACGCAAAATTGCCTTTTCTCCGTCAACCTGGCCAGCCAGGAGGCGCCGATCCAGGTGGCGACGATCGACATCAGGGCCGGGAGCGACGTGAGCATCGCGACTTCCTCCGGCGTGCCGTGCAGCGGCTTGAGAATGAACAGCGAGGCGTAGTTGCCGACGATGGTGAGGCCGACGATCGAAAAGACGCCGTTTTTGATGCTGACCTGTTCATTGGACGCCACTTCTTCCGCCGTATAGGAAGGCATGCAGGGTTGCTCCCGGGATGGCACCGACATGGCGAACGCGCATTTGCCAAACGTCCGCGCTGCGATTATATCACGTCCGGATCAGGCGAACGACCGGGGATCCGCGACAAATTTTTGCAGCAATTCGATCTCGCGCGCACTGATCCGTCCGCTCTGTTCCGCCGCGCGGATCACTGTAGAAAAATCCGTCAGGCACAGCAGCCGGACACCCGCCTCGGCCAGACTCTGCCTGGCGAAACTGAATCCATAACTGAAAATTGCCGCGGCGACGCCCACCTCTACTCCCGCATCGCGCAGGGACTGGACAACGGAGAGCACGCTTTTGCCCGTGGAAACCGTGTCCTCGATGACGGCGACCCGCTGACCGGGCAGCACCCTGCCCTCGACGCGGTTCTGCTTGCCGTGCTCTTTCGCGCTGGAGCGCACGTACACCATCGGCAGGCCCAGACGCTCGGCGACCCACGCGGCGTGCGCGATCCCGCCGGTGGCCGCGCCCGCGATACACTCGATCTCCGGGTGCTCCTTTGCCAGCAGACGCGCGAAGCCGTCCGCGATCTGCGTCCGCACCGCGGGATGGGAAAGCGTGATGCGGTTGTCCGTATACACGGGAGCGCGCACGCCGGATGTCCACACGTACGGATCATCCGGGCGCAGCGTGACCGCCCCGATTCTGAGCAGGGCCATGGCGATCCGGTCGCTTGTCTCCGTCCTGTCCGCCACTGGCGGCCATTCCCCCATGGGTGCGCGTTGTGCCGCGCGCTCGTTCACGTTCATGCCTGGACACCTCCATCATTGACTGGAAATCGCCGCGTCGATTTCAGACCATATCGCCCGCAGTGCGGCGGCCGGATCGGCCGCGCGCGTGACGGGCCGTCCCACCACCAGGTAGTCGGCGCCCGCCCGGACGGCGGCGCGGGGCGTGGCCACGCGCGCCTGGTCGCCCGCCTGTGCGCCGGCGGGCCGGATCCCGGGGACAAGCCGCGCCAGGCCGGGGAATGCGGCGCGCAACGCCGCCGCTTCGTCCGCCGAACACACGACCCCGTGCGCCCCGGCCTCATGCGCCAGCCCGGCCAGCCGCATGACGTGCTCCGTCACGGGCGCCGGACGGAACCCGATCGCCGCCAGGTCGTCGTCGCGCAGGCTGGTGAGTGCCGTGACCGCCAGCGCGCGCGTGGATTCATTCACTTCTTCCGCCGCCTCCACGGCGGCGCGCAGCATCGCCGCGCCGCCCATCGCGTGCACGGTGAAAAGGTCCACCCCGAGCCTGGCCGCCTGGCGCGCCGCCGCGCCGACCGTATTGGGAATATCGCAAAACTTCAGATCCAGGAACACGCGCTTGCCGAGTCCCGCCAGTTCTTCGACAAGCGGTCCGCCCGCCGCCAGGTACAGTTCCAGCCCCACCTTGTAGTGCGTCGCGCGGTCGCCGAGCGCCCGGACGAGCCGGAGCGCGCCATCCCGCGTCGGCACGTCAAGCGCCACGTACACCGGCGGCCTGACCGCGCGAACTACCCGATCCATCAGACGGCACGCTCCTTTCGCCTGCGTTGCGCCGCGGGATTGGCCGCCGCGATCACGTCCGCAACCCGCTTCACACCGTTTTGCGCGCACCAGTCGCGCACTTCCCCGATGATCCGCGGGCAGGCGAACGGGTCCGTAAAATTGGCCGTCCCCACCTGCACCGCGTCGGCGCCCGCCTGCAGGAATTCAATGACATCCCGTCCGCTTGCAACGCCGCCGATGCCGATGACGGGGATGTGAACCCGTGCGGCGACCTCGTACACCATCCGCACGGCGACAGGCCGGATGGCCGGCCCCGACAGCCCCCCCGTGCCGTTGGCCAGGATCGGCTGACGCCTGTCGATGTCGATGCGCATGCCGATGAGTGTGTTGATCAGCGACAGGGCGTCCGCCCCGGCCCCCGCGCACGCCTCCGCCATTTCGCCGATATCGCTGACGTTCGGCGACAGCTTGACGATGACGGGCTGGCGCGCGGCCCGCTTGACCTCCTTCACCACGGACGCCGCCATCCCCTTGTCCGTCCCGAACTGGATGCCGCCGCACTTGACGTTGGGACAGGAGATGTTCAGTTCGATCGCGGCCACCTGCGGACTGTCGGCCAGCCGGCGGACGACCTCCACGTAGTCTGCGATCTCCGTTCCGGCGACATTGACGATCACCGGAAGATTCTCATACTGCGTCAGATGGGGCAGTTCCTCTTGCAGTACGCGCTTTACGCCGGGATTCTGCAGCCCGATCGCATTGAGCATCCCGGCCGGCGTCTCGGCCACGCGCGGCGCGGGATTGCCCATGCGCTCCGTGAGCGTCGTCGCCTTCACCACGATCGCGCCAAGCAGCCCCAGATCGTAGAAGCCGGCCATTTCGCGCCCGAAGGAAAAGCAGCCGGAAGCCGGCATGACGGGATTTTTCAGCGTCAGGGCGAGCAGTTTCACCCGCAGGTCCACTTCGTCCGGTGTCACGGAAAAACCACCTCCTCCGCGGGAAATACCGGACCGTCCCGGCATGTCTTCAGGTTGTGTACGCGATTGCCGCGCAAAATGGGGTGCACGCAGCCGACGCAGACACCGAAACCGCAGCCCATGCGCTCCTCCAGCGACAGGTAGCCGGGCACGCGCAGTTGTGTCATTGCCCGCTGCACCGCGCGCAGCATGGGAGTGGGACCGCAGGCGTAGTAGCGGTCGACCCCCGCCGCCCATTCGGACGTGAGCAATCCGGTGACAAGGCCCGCGCTTCCGAACGAGCCGTCGTCCGTCGCCACCCGCACCTCGCCGTACGCCGCGAGATCGTCGAGCAGGATCGCCTGCGCGCGCGTCTGAAAGCCGACCGCGGAGACCACTTCCGTATCCTTCCCGGCAAGGCGGCGCGCCAGTTCGACGAGCGGCGGGACGCCGACGCCCCCGCCGACCAGCAGCGCGCGCCGGTCCCCTGCATGCAATGTAAACCCTGTTCCGAGCGGTCCGAGGACATCCAGCCAATCACCCGCGCCGCGTCTGGCGAGCCTTGCCGTTCCCTCCCCCTGCACCCGGTAAACGACCGTGACGCTCCCTTCCCCGCGATCAACCCGGCAGACCGAAAGCGGCCTGCGCAGGAGGAAATCGAACGAATCGCTCACCCGGATGTGAACGAACTGGCCGGGCAATGCGGCGGCAGCTCCCGCAGGATCCAGGAAACGGAGCTCAAATATTTCCGGCGCGATCGCGCGCTGTTCCAGAATCCGGACGGACGGCATCCGCGTCACCCCGCTTCCGCGCTTCGCGCAGCGCCGTCGTGCGGAACCGCACCGCGTCGAGCACCTCGTAGACGGCGCGCGCCGTGTCAAGCGAGGTCAGGCACGGGATGCCGTGTTCCACGGCTTCCCGCCGGATGCGGAATCCGTCGCGCTCTGGCGCACGCCCGCGCGTGAACGTATTAATCACCATCATCGCCTCGCCGCCGCGAATCAGTTCGAGCAGTGTGGAATCGCCCGTGGAAAGCTTGTTCACGGTCTGCGACCGTATGCCGTAGCGCGCGAGAAACTCGGCCGTCCCTTCCGTCGCGTACATGCTGAAACCGAGTTCCGACAGGCCGCGCAAAATGGGCAGCGCCTCCGCCTTGTCCTTGTCGGCGATCGTCGCGAGAATCGAACCCTGCGTCGGAAAGCGAAATCCCGCGGCCAGCATGCCTTTATACAACGCCTTGGGAAAGGTGGAATCCGTCCCCATCACTTCGCCCGTCGACTTCATTTCCGGCCCGAGCGTCACATCCACATCCCGCAATTTCGCGAACGAGAATACCGGCACCTTGACCGACACCACATCCGCAGGCGCGACGAGTCCCGTCGTAAAGCCGCTCTCGGCAAGCGGCTCGCCGAGCACGGCGCGCATCGCCACGTCGACCATCGGAATGCCGGTCACTTTGCTGAGAAACGGAACCGTGCGCGATGAACGCGGATTGACCTCGATCACGTACACCTCGCGGTCCGCGACGACAAACTGGATATTGACCAGGCCCCTGACATTCAATCCCCGCGCGATGCGCACCGTGTAATCCACAATGCGCTCCTGCAGATCGACCGCCAGCGACTGCGGCGGATACACCGCGATCGAATCGCCCGAGTGCACGCCGGCCCGTTCGACGTGCTCCATGATCCCCGGTATCACGACGGTTTCTCCGTCCGAGATGGCGTCCACCTCGACTTCCGTCCCGACGATGTAGCGGTCGA
>JAJZZT010000049.1 GCA_021797415.1 Bacillota bacterium | reverse complement strand
TGGATCGCTTCCCGGACAGCCGAACTGCCCGCACCAAACGTTTGAATCTCACCGGCCCGAACAACCGGTTTCAGGTCTGCATCGAGCAGCGGGGCGCGATCAATCGTCGCATCTTTCGGCGGAACGTGGAGGTTAAAAATGGCGCATTCAAAATCGCACATCTGCACGGCCATCCGCTCATATGCGGCGGCCAATTGCTCCTCCTTCAATTCACGCGGGCTATCCCAGGGGGTGGGGTTGCTGAACCCGCAGGACATCATCGGCACTTCGCCCTTCAGGTTCAGCACAGTTCCCTCCGGATTGACGACGAAATCGCTTTGCAGACCACTCAATACGGCAGGTTCATCATCATTGCCAGGCTGGATATAGACATCGATGCCGAGCGGTTTTGCCCGTTCTTCGGCGAGTTCGATCCATTTCACCAAACTCTCGCGCACAACGGATTCAAATGTTGTCCGCAGGGCATCCTTATGGCCGGCCAAATGGCTGATTTCTTCCTCTGAGCCAACGTACGGATAGAGGCCCGTGTTTCGAATGGAGGAAATCACATCATTCAATCCATCCCCGTAAAGAATCTGTTCTTTGCCCTCCACCCGCGCGCGATAACTGCCATTCGCCAGTTTCGTAATGGGCACAAGAGCTTTTCCGGTGATATCTCCCCCCAGGATGAGCACATCCACTTCGTACACTTTGCCGGCATTCAGGAATTTTCTGAAACAACGCTCAGAGCCATGGATATCTGTGGCAAAGAATAGCCGAACGTGCTTGCTCATCATGATGTCATCTCCTTGCTTCCTCTGGCAGTTGGTACCAGAGAACCTTCCGGCCAACCGCGTTTCTTATTTTCCATTTCATGGACTTTGGATGATCGAGAATTGCCTGCTCGATCTCGTCGAGCTTGTTCTGAACGGTCTCCTGCTGCGCACCGGCCAATTTCTCCGCGGCGTACTTCCGCAGCTTTGTGACCGTGTCCGTACAGGTCGTGAACCACCCCCAGTCTTGCGAGGTCAGCCTGGTGATATAAGACAGGTTAATCACCGCCGACGCGTCAACCACTCCCACCTCGGCGCCAAGCAGGATGATACACAGGTCTTGCAGGTCCTTCTCGTTGATTTCCACCACCTGCAGTTTCATCAGCAATAGGTCCGCCGGAGACAATGTCTCCTTGACGGCGTGCAAGCGGGGCTCAAGGGACAGCTTGTGACACTGAGAGAACTCGCCCACAAACACGTCTGCCTGAAGTTCCCCGCTTGCAAACATCATCCGGGTCTCTCCGTGCAATGCATTGAAGTGTCGGTCTGCTTCAAACCCACAGTCGCGAAACACCTCAGAAAGTCTCTTGGCGTCCTTTCGCGCGACGGCAAAATCGAGATCCTTGCACACCCGATCCAGACCAGGATGGATAGACGGTTCGGGATACAAGCGCCGGATCGCCACTCCCCCGAGGAGGCGAAGACTTGAGATGCCACTGGTCTTTGCACGCGCCAGGAGTTCCGAGGCATGACGCTGTAACTCCTCGTTGGACTTCATGCGCTCACCTCCCGCAGCGATTCCCGCAGGCAGCACCACCGGCGGGCCTGACATTTCGCCCCCCTGTATCCTCCGTGCCGTTACTCCGGAGGGAGCGCCCGAAACGTTGCAGACAAGTCGATATGTTGCGACTTTCTGACGGACGCCACAATAAGGTAGTAGATGATCGCCAGAACAGGTACCGCGAACGCTTCGACCATGGCCTTGACCGTGATCTGGAGACCGAACTGGCTCGCTTTGAACGCCACCACCAGGACAAAGAGCCAGGTGAGCACCCCGATAAATCCGGAAATCGTCACGAAAGGAATCCCAAACAGCCTCCAGCGCACCAGGCTGGGAGCCTCACGAAACAGGTCTTTGCGCGTGTACGGAAAGAGCATGGCCGCCAGACTGACAAAGATAAAAGCCAACGCCATCACGGCGATGATGTTGATGAGAAAAGACGATAGCCCGGCGTATACGTTCAGGAAATTGATCACCTCGACAACCACAGCGATGGTGAGAATTGCCTTGACCGGCGTGTGGAACCGTTCACTCACATCGGCCAGCGATTGCGGCAGCAGGCGGTCGAACGCCCAAGCGAAGAGATTCCGCGTGCCCAGCATAAAGCCGGTCGGAGTCCACCAGAGAATCGCGAGCAGAAAGGACAGTCCGACGTACACTTTGAGCACAGACGGAAGCACCAGGTACTTCGTCATCGCCGGCAGCACATACTGGACCGACGCCGGCAGTTTTGCGGCGTCGTTGAATCCCATATACGTCAACGCATTGAAGAAGTCGTAGCCGACCGCCTTATAAACCAGTCCGCTTCCCACAATGTACAAAAGCGAAGCCGCGATGAGACCGCCTATGATGGAGGTCGTGGCGGTTTTGCGGACATTGCGGATTTCACCCGCAAAGTAACCGGTCCACTGAAATCCGGTCAGCGTCTGGAAAGCGTAGATCATCGCCAGAAATGTCATTCCCCAGTTGACTCCGGGCCCCGCGTGATAACCGTTTTTCTGTGCAAGCGACAGAATCTCTTGCACAGACACGCCCGTAGTCTGTTGTAAGTGACTCGCAAAGGCGCCCTGACTGGTGATGAGCAACCCAATAAGCCAGATGCCCATTCCAATCCAGACAATCCAGAACAGCATCCGCATATACAACGCAACACGCCGTGTCCCCATGGACATCAAAAACGTGAACAGGATGGTCAGAACGGTGGAAACAATAATCTGTGCGGTCTGACTGGAGACGGCGGCCACAGTTCCGGAGGACGCCCCCCAGATATAAAACACGGCAGGCGCGAAATAACTGAGCATGGTCGTGAAGTTAAATGAGATCCATGTGAGAAATACGAACGTCAGCGAAACGTTGGTGACAAACCCGATAGAAGGGTGCAGCATACGACTGACCCAAACATAGTCGCCGCCAGAGCGTGGCATGGCGACCGTCAGGCTTAGGTAAACCCAGCCAAAGAAAAACATGACGATGGCCGCAAATACATAGGCGAGCATCACATTGCTCCCCTGAAAGGCAGCCGGCGCAAAACCCAGCGTCTGCGAAATCCCGACTGGGATCAGGACCGCGGAAAACACGAGGTTGAATGCGTCAAATGCACTGAGCTCTCTCACAAGACCCGTTGCATTCCGGACGAACATTTGCTGCTGCCCGTCTTGGCTCATGCCAATTTCACCCCACTCGTGATCATTATTTTCTCTCTACCCGCGCGTTACACACACCCCTTGTTCTTCCATGATTCCAATCTCGCTTTCCGACACCGCGCCGTCCGTGACAACGTCTGTCAGGTCGCGAATATTGCAGATGGAAGCCAGGGAAACCTGACCAATCTTACTGTGATCCAATAAGGCGATGCGGCGTTTGGCCTGTTTCAGAAATGACTGTTTAATTTCCACATCGTCCAGATTAAAGTCTGTGGGCCCATTTTCGAGATGGAGCCCGGCAATGCCCATGAAAAACTTGTCGTAATTGAATCGGCCGGCGGTCTCACGGGCAGTGGGTCCGACCATCGAAAATTCCCCGGGTCGCAAGCGCCCCCCGATGAGATAGACGGTAAAGCTGAATCCGCCCAGTATTTGAGCTGTAAGCAAGCTATTTGTAAATACTGTGATTCGCTTGAAACGGTCGAGCAGTTTTGCCAGTTCCATACACGTGCTGCCTACGTCCAGCGCAATGACATCGCCCTCTTCAATCAATTTGACGGCCGCCCGGGCGATGGCTTGTTTTTCCTCCTGAAAGTAGGTAGAGCGTTCGAGCACAAAGGGTTCGAAACCCACACCCGCGGCTGGAGTCGCCCCGCCCCAGGTCCGGTTGACAAGCCCTTCTCGCTCAAGAGAAGCCAGGTCCCTCCGGATGGTCGCCTCAGACACGCGCAACCGGGCCGACAACACATCCACCGTAACGAGTTGATCATCCTGTATGAGTTCTAAGATGGATTTTTGCCGCGCCGTCAGCATAGCAATCACCTCCCTTGATCGAATAATATTCTATTCCCGATTATTTAGTCAATATCGGTCATATTCGAAATTATATCAGTCAAAATCAATCGATAATTCCTGTTCTGTCTCGACGGCTATACAAGAAATTTATTACAAAATATTAAAACCGGGGCAAATGCTCATTCCATGACATTGCGTTTGCCGCACGGTTTCGATGATAATAAAAACGGATTCAATAATAGCCAATGATCGATCGCTTCCGGTCGCTTCCGATGGAATTCTCAGAAATAAGGAGGAAACCTGCAATGGACTACGTGAAACTTGGCCATACCGGACTGGACGTATCCCGGATTTGTCTTGGATGTATGGGCTTTGGTGTAGCCGAGCGCTGGATTCATCCCTGGGTCATTGATGAAGAGCACAGCCGCCCGGTCATCAAAAAAGCCCTGGAACTCGGCATCAACTTCTTTGATACGGCGAACGTGTATTCCGACGGAACCAGCGAGGAAATCGTGGGACGGGCACTAAACGATTATGCCAGGCGGGACGAGATTGTGCTCGCGACCAAGGTCTATTCCCGCATGCATGAAGGCCCAAATGGCGCCGGGCTTTCACGCAAGGCGATCATGAGTGAAATTGACAAGAGTCTCAAACGATTGGGAACCGACTATGTCGATCTGTATCAAATTCACCGCTGGGATTACGCTACGCCGATTGAGGAAACGATGGAGGCGCTGCACGACATCGTGAAGGCGGGAAAGGCGCGATACATCGGCGCATCGGCGATGTACGCCTGGCAGTTCTTGAAGGCGTTGCATGTCGCCGAAAAACACGGGTGGACTCGCTTTGTATCCATGCAGAACCATTTGAACCTTATTTATAGGGAGGAAGAAAGGGAAATGCTGCCGCTGTGCAGGGAAGAAAGAATCGGCGTCATTCCCTACAGTCCGCTGGCATCCGGAAGGCTGACACGCGACAGTTCAGAGGCATCGCTTCGGGAGCAGACCGATCAAACGCAAAGAAGGAAATACGATGCGATGGCCGGCGCGGACCAATCCATCGTGCAGCGCGTGGCAGAGTTGGCAAAAAGACATGGCGTTGCCCGTTCGCACATCGCACTGGCCTGGTTACTGCAAAAGGCTCCGGTGACAGCCCCCATTATTGGCGCCACGAAAGGGTCTCATCTGGACGATGCGGTCGCCGCTCTTGCAATCGGGTTATCGCCCGAGGAAGTGGCCTTGCTCGAGGAGCCGTATGTACCGCATCCAGTCGTTGGCCCGCAGTGATCGCCGCTCCGTATAAGCCTTGCCGCATCTCCGCATCGGAGCCTGTTCAAAGGGAGCAGGCAAATACCTGCAGACGTACACAGTCAGTGCTCGTGAACAGGTTCCGGCGCGCAAAGTTCAGACTGCTCGTGCGGATGATCGGCGTCTTCCATCTGGATGGTGACATGCCCGATTCCCAGATGGGCCAGACGGTGCTCCAGATCGCGCAGGATGGATTGCCCCTCGCGAATCGTCATCGTCCCGTCCAGCACCAGGTGACACGACAGCGCGTTGCGCCCGCTCGCAATACACCACATGTGCACGTCGTGAACTTCCCGGACGCCCGCCGCTGTCTTGATTTCCGCTACCACCGATTGAAATGACACGCCACGCGGAGTACCCTCCATGAGAACGGCCAGAGTCTGCCCGACGATACGCCAGGCGCCAATGGCAATCAAAGCGGCAATCAAAACACTGAGGATGGGATCGACCACATACCACTTCGTGGCAAGCATCACAAATCCGCCCGCAATCACGCCGGCCGAAGCTGCGGCGTCTCCGAGCATATGCATGACGGCGCTTTTTACGTTGATATTGTCATCCTTGTGCATCCCCAAACCAAGATAGAGATTCAGCGCCAGACCGACGCCGGCGCCCGCGAACATCCAGGCGCTCTGCACGGGTTGCGGATGCTGAAACCGCTGGAATGCTTCCCACAGAATCCACAGGGTGATCAGCATCAGCGAGATCCCATTGATCAGCGCCGCCAATATCCCTGAGCGATGATAACCGAACGTCATGCGTTCATCAGACGGTTTTTCCGCCTGTCGCAGGGCGTACCAGGACAGCCCCAAAGCGGCAATATCCGTCAGCACATGGCCTGCGTCCGACAGGAGCGCCAGGCTGTGCGACAGCAATCCGCCGGCGAACTCCACCGCGAGAATGAACAGCGTCAGCAAAAACGCCACCTTCATCCTGCCGGCAGGCGCATGCGAATGAAGCATGCCGCCATGATCATGGACATGGCCGTCATGACCGCCGGAGCGGGACTGCCGATCTCCTCGCCGCTTCTCTTCCATCAGGCTCATTCTTCATTCGCCTCGGCATGCATGGCGTGGTCGATGCCCATCTGCAGAAGACCCGCAATGTGCGCATCGTCGCACGTGTAGTAGATCGTATTGCCCTCCCGCCGGTTCTTCACGATGCGCAGCGTCCGCAAGTACCGCAGTTGGTGGGACACCGCCGACTGTGTCATGCCAAGCACTTCGGCCAGGTCGCACACGCACAGTTCGCGCCGGAGCAGACCATGCAATATGCGAATCCGGGTCGGATCGGCCAGGGCCTTGAACGCCTCCGCCAGACTGAGCACGAGCGGTTCCGTCAATTGACCCGACCGGACATCGGCAACCGCATCCGAATGCGAACCACCGCAACAGACATCATCCAAACGGGCGGCCATTTGCAACACCTCTATATGAGCATATATTCATTTACTGATTACGACTCCATCATAGACCCATCTCCCAAGTGCGTCAATACACAGATCACCGTCGGATCTGGAGATCACCGTCAACTCTTTGGAGATCACCGCCGAAGGAATTCAAGAACGCCTCACGGCTGAAAAAGACGCCACGAAACGGCCATGGAGGCGGCGGCGACAGGATTATTGGCAGCCGGCGTAGGATTGTTAACGTAGGAGAGTACGTGGCCGTTCATCCAATCGATTTCGGTTCGCGCCTGATTGGCGCCTCCGGTCAACTGTACGGCGAAGATGCCCGGATACGGCGGCAGGAAATTGCGGTGCAGATACGCGACGATAGGGATCGCCGCCTGTTTCTCCTGAGCGAGCGCACCGCCGGAGATCGTGACGGTCCAGTCGCCTTCCTCCCAGTCCAGCACGGTGCTTTGGCCGTGCCGATAGACGGCTCCGTGGATCCCGAGGCCAAGATCGGGATAGGCAGTGGCGGTGCTGGCCGGAAACCTGGCCATCACGGGGTTGTGCGCAGCCAAGAGCGAGAGGTAGTCAGGCGCGCCGGGAGCCGGTTGCGCGATCGGCAACCGTATGCCGCCAAATTGGGCGACGACGGCGTTCGGCGCTGTGTAATGGGCGATCTGCGGACTATTGACCGCAAGCGGTCTGGTGGTCTGGAGCACGGTCACCGCATAGTCGGACGGCTGTACAAATGCGCGGGCTGCGAGATACCCGGTTGAGCGGACCGGCAAGACGGACGGACCGGCCAACGGAAGATGCGCATGTCCGGCGATGTCCTGCAGGGCGGATGCGACGACCGCGCTGCCGAAAGACGGAGCGACAGGCAGGACGCGGATGCGTACAGTGCGGTTGATATTTCCAGTGCTGGCTTCCACCGTGTACGTACCGACGTGCGGAAAGACGAATCGCAGGGAGAACTGGCCGTTTTGATTCGTGGTGCCATCCAGAAAACTCTGAGTCTGCGGAAGACCGTACATGCTGAAAGAACTGTAGGGGTCTCCATGGCCATTGGCCTTTTGAACCTGGCCGGAGATCATCGCATGACCGCCGACCCGAATGGTCTGCGGATCGGCGCGCAGCGTCAACCCCGCGGCGGTCGAGGTATAAAAGGCGGCCAGCGGCACCAGACTATTGGCGGCGGCGGCCAGATTGTCCGGACTGTCCAGCGCGGCGGGCGACGGGCTGGCGCTGGCGGCGGGCTGCACGTAGAAAGGATTGACGCGATAGACGCTCGCTCCATCCGCGAACGCCAGCGCATACGCTTCTCCGTAATAGGCGGCGGACGGACTGTGCGGAGCGGGCGCCGTCACAAGAATTCCGGGAAAGGGAGGCAGCGCGTAGGTTGCGAGGGATGCGTCCACCAGCCGTCCTTCCGACAGGTCACTGGCGAGCGACCCCTGGTGAATCTCGATAGTCCAGTCGCCTTCTCGCCAGACGAGCGTGTGTACGGCGGGATAGTAGGCGGCGTCAAATCCGGGAATGAGGGGTTCCATGACCCTGCTTCCAGCGGGCGCCCGGTACCAGGGCGATACCGCCTGGGCCAGCGCGGACACGGCCACTCGCGGCGATGCGAATCGCCGGCCCTGCAGAGAAAACACCTGCGTATCCGCCGGGTTGGCGGTGAGCGAAGCGGGCGATCCGTTGATTCCCTGCGGATGGACCGTCATCCAGTATTGAACGGAGTATTGGCCGGCATTCGCCGTGGCTTGCGCCGTGAGGTGTGTCGCCGTCCCGGAAAGTGACGGCGGGAGATACTGGGGCAACAGAATGGGAACCTTGGTGCGGCTTTGAAGGTATCCGGCCAACTGATCGTTGACAAGCGCGATGCGCGATCCGGGGATGGCGGCCGCCGCAGCGGGCGCGGCGCAGAGACTGGTCATCACACAGAGCGCTGTCGAGCCGACGGCCATCTGACGGGTGAAACGGAACATGTTGCGACCTCCTGATGTTTTTCCTGTACAGACGGATACCGGACGCAAAAGGTTACAGGATTGCACACGTCCCGCCGTATCCTGCTCACTCGCAGCGGCGGTCGCCGGAAATCATGCGCACCGATTCCCTTTCGACAAGCACATGAGGAAGATACCGCTTCACCGCCTGAAAGGATGACTTATCCTGATCGAGACCCGTCTGCAATCCGTTCACCGCGGCAGCTCCAATATCGGCAAACGGCTGCGCAATCGTCGAGAGGGCCGGGATCACCATTTCAGCAAGTGGAATGTTGTCAAAGCCAACGATCGACATGTGTTCAGGCACCCGCAATCCGTTGTCGTGAAGACAGCGCATGGCGCCGATCGCCATTTCATCCGACGCGGCAAAGACCGCCGTAAATGGATCGGCGCGCAGAACCGGCAAGAGCGTTTCCATCGCCGCATATCCGTCCCGAAAGCGAAAGTTCCCAAATGCAATGCGCCTTTCATCGTACTCCACCCCATAGTGCTGCAGGGCCTGCTGGTAGCCGCCAAAACGCGCCGTGCCCGTGACCCTGTTTTCAAGAGGACCGGAAATCATGGCAATTTTCCGGTGTCCCCGCACAATGAGATGGGCCACAGCGTCAAAGGCAGCTTTCACTTCGTCAACCCGAAATGAAGAAAACAGTCCTGTCGGCGGTTCCGTAAGGGCAAAGACCACGGGAATTCCCACGCGCGAAATGGCAGTTTCCAATTTCCTTGAGATGGGGGCGCTCAAAAAAACGATGCCTTTGCACTGAAGCCTCTTGAGTTCGGTGAAGCCCGCTATCAGACGGTTCTCGTCGGACTGGGCGTCATGAAGCAGAAGATTGGCCCCCAAAGCACTCGCGGCGCTAAACATCCCCTGATAAAT
>JAJZZT010000469.1 GCA_021797415.1 Bacillota bacterium | reverse complement strand
AAGTCTCTCACCTATATACAGCATCGGCGCCTCATCCATTTCCCCCTCGCCGATCACCACCGTACCATCCATCGAAATGGTGTCGAACATCTCCCGCATCGCGGTGGTCGCCGCTTCGTCCGCCTCCGCTTTACGTCCCCGTCCCATCCAGTGCGCGCTGCGTATGGCGGCCGCCTCTGTGACGCGCACAATTTCCAAAGCGAGTTCCCGTTCCATGAAACAAACTGCCTCCTTTCCATCCGAAAATCACACATGATCACCGACGCGTCCTATGGGACATGTGATAAAGTCCCCTATTCAAGCCGTCACACTTTGCAGTCAGCCCTCCCAATATAAAACATAACACAACATCATCAGCCCTTGAAAATAACATTTTTCATACACAACTATAACAATAAATGCTGGAGATGTACAATTCTCATTTCCGTACTTGATCAGCAAAAATCAACGCTTCGGGTGAATGGCGAGCACGGCGATGCTTCCCCCACCGAGCGAGAGCCGCCATGCATCGGTCCCCGAACGTTGCCACGATCCAAGCAGACTCTGCGCCGCACCGGGTTCGCCACCGCTTCCCGGCATGATCTGGTCCAGGACGGTGGATGGAAGCGCCACGGTTCCGGAGAACGCGGTCGTGCCGATATTCGCGGCGACCAGCCACACAGTCCCTTTGTCCACACGGAGGAACGTCTCAAGCTGGGGCGCGTTTGGCGTCACGGCAACCGCCGGCGGCAACCGGTCGTAGAGGTACGGATCATACGGAACCATGCCGGTCAACTCCGGCTTTGAAGCCGGGGCCGACGCATGCCTCGCAAGCAGCGTCTGCATCACGGATGTCAGCGGACTGTGATTGAGCAGCAGCTTGAAAGGAGTCTCATTGGCCAGGGCGGGACCAGGGATGATCACCCCGCCGCGGGCCTTGAACGCTTTCACGTCTGCCGCGAGGCGCGGGTTCACCTGGCGCGCCTGTAGAACGTTGTTCCAGTCGAGGATGATGTGAAACTGCTTGAGCGAGACTGCCCCATCCAGCACTGAGAAGTCTGAGAAGACGTTGGCGGCCGGGCGGACGGCCCGCAGGTAGTTGCCAAGAAGCGACACCCCGCCGGGAATGCCTGTGCCCTGGTCGTTGTACAGCACCTGGGTGTAACCCAGCATGATCCCCGCCGTATAGGACGGCAGCGCCCCCCGGACCTGACCCAGGACGCGGTGCAGAGCCACGTAGGAGGGATAGGTGTCAGCGAAGTACGGCGGCTGATTTCCGGCGCCCTGATAGATAAAGTAGTCCTCTCCGGCGCCATAACTGCCCTCAAGCGGATACTGTCCCAGCCACTGGGCAAGTTGCCCCCGCGACCCCGGCACGGGTGTCCATTCGTTCAGCACCGGCACCTTGTAGGCCTGCGACAGAAAGCCGAACAGTGCGTCAAAAGCGGTGTGGGTCGCCGTATCCATGGTAACGGCGGTGTGGTATTTTCGCGCCAGTTGAAACACAGAATCCGGCAGATTACCCAGCATGCCCACATCCGACATGCCACCGCCATAGTAGATGTACAGAGGGGCGTGCGTCGCCTTGCGCGCCACAGCCAGCACGCGACCGAGCAACGTTGCATAGCTCCACGCGCGAAACTGCTGGTAGATGGAAAAGTGGCTGTGCTTCGGAAGAAACGCGGGAACAGCCGCGAAACTCGCGTAGTCCACCCCCGCCGCGCGATTGAACGCGCCAATCGAACCGTAACGCTGCGCCAGCCATGTGCGAAACCGCGCGACATCCTGCGGGGCGTACCCCGCCATGCCGGAAGAGGACGGCCCAAAGCCTGCGTCGAGCCAACCATAGGCGATATAGGCGCCGCCAAATCCGGGCGACGGGCGGAGCGCAGTCAGTGTCCGGGCCACATACGTCGCATACGCGGCGTACGCGCGCCTGCTCCAAAAGGCCGGCTCGGCGGCGGGTGCGCCGCTGCTGGTGACCTCGTTTCCGCCCGCAAGCCACGCTGGAGGATTGCCGGGATATCCGTATTCCCAAAATATTGGAATCAACTTCAGATGTGTCTGGCGACAATACTGCAGGTACTGTTGCAGGACAGACCAGTCAAAGTGTCCTGGGCTGGGTTCGACCGCAGCCCAGTTCATGTTGATTTCAACCCCCGTGAGCCCGTCGCGGGAGAGCCGTTGAAACGTCGATTTCGACCACGGCTGGCCACTGCTGTTGTCAAAGAGAATCTGCACCATCCACTGCGGGCTCCGGCCCCTGCTATCGGCCGCGACCGTCGCCGCATGCGCTCCCGCGCCGACGGTCGCCACGGCCACGCCGGTCGCCGCCGCTCCTGCCAAGAATCTCGTGATACGCCGCCGAGTTTCGCTTTTGCCTGTGCATCCTTTCATGCACTCACCCCACCACACGCCGTCGTCACACTATATCTCTGCAATGCGCCTGCCGAAATTTGGACTACCACATGTCCCCTTGATATTGTCCAGCGCTACACAGTCACTTCAACTGTGACGATCTGCCTCGCTTTCACATCCAGGCGAACCTGCGGACCGTCATATTCCACATCGCCCAGCGGCTGTTCATCCAGCGTCACCCGTCGCGCCGTTTTCACCGGACGGTCGAAGGTCAGTGCGCCCTGCACGGAGTGGCCGGTTGCATTGAACAGGCGAACCACCCAGTGGCCCGCGCGGTCCTCACTCTCCTTGACCGAACTGACCACCAAACCGACTCCGCTGACCGCCAGAAAGGAGTGGGACGACGGAAGTTTTGTCTCTGCGCGATGGGGCGTCTCATACAGCGGCTTCCCCGCTTTGCGCGTTACGCTGCGCAACCCCGCCGCAAACTGCTGCCGCTCCCGCCACAGCGTGTCGTTCCACTCCCCGGTGGCCGCAAACGGCCGCAGCGCATAGACAAACTCCCGCTCGCCGAGCAACTGCCCGCCATCGCCGCCGCTGCTCAGCACTTCCCGGCCCGTGCTGCGAAACAGCGTCAGCGCCATCGTGCGCGGTCCATCGTCGCGCACGACGGCTTCGTACAACCCGGCGCTGTACACCGCCAGCCCGCGACGGCCGTCCTGCACCGCGACGATCCCGTTGTGCGGCGCCGTGCCCCCGTCGTCCAGTTGCAGGTGGTCGCGCAAATCCGGACGCTCGATCGGCCGCTCCACGAGGTCAAACGGCGTACTCGCATGATAGCGGTCCACAGCCAGTCCGGTCGGGAACAGCATGCGCAGGCGGTGGTCCCGCGCCGCATTGCGCACGACCGTGCGGCAGCGGATGACCGGGTCTCCCTGCGTCAATTCCACAAAAGTCGTGATCGGCAGGTCCACGAAGGTTTCGCTGCGCCTCGTCTGGTCCGCCAGCGCGCCGCCCGGGATGCGCATCACCATCTGGATCCGGATGCGGGTCTGCAGCGGGCCGCCATAGACCACGGAGACCTGCGCATGCGCCGCGACCGAAGAATACACCTCATTGGTCACCGTCGGTTCAGATGTCCAGCCATCGCCGATGTCCGCCTCATCCTCGAACAGCAAGACATTCGCGTACGTCGCCCCGGACTCCAAATCGTCGATCGTCAGGACGCCGCTACCGTGGACCTGAATCCGCACGCGCCCGTTGCTCCAGGTGTCCGCATTCACCTGCATGGAACCGGCGGGATTGCGGTGCAGCGGAGCGGTCAGCGGCGCGTCGTACTGCCTCGGTCCGGGTCCCTGCGAGACAATTCGGGCCACGCCCAGGCTCGTATAGCCGTACGAGGCCACGTGTGTGGCGAGGGCCACCCGATAAACATCCAGAATCTCGCCTTCCGGCAGGCCGCGGTACGGACGCCGATGGTCCATGGCGCCGCGCGTTACCTCCAGCAGTTGATAGTCGACTTCTCGGCCATCCGCGCCGTACAGCCGAAAAGGCGATCCGCCCGACCCTGGCTGGTTGATCGCATGGGAAAACTCAGGGGGCAGGCGCAACGCGACGTCGATCACTTGATCGATGTCCGTCTGCGACGCGTTGAACACCGTCAAGAGATGGTCGCCCTTCATGCCGTCGGGTTGCACGCGATTCGCGACGGCGTACAACGCCTCCTTGATCATCTGCTCGCCGATCAGTCGGCTTTGGTCAAAGCGGTACACCATGTCCCGGTGCACCTGGTCGATCGAGCAGCCGCCGATCGAATCGTGCGGGTGATTCTGGAGCAGGTGCTCCCACGCCTGGCGATAGAATCCCTTGGGATACGGCCTGCCCTCCCAGGCGGTGAACACGCCCCACGGCTCCGCCCAGTTCTCCAGCAAGCCTTCACACTGTGCATTCATCTGTTTTAAATGGATGCGCGACGACAATACATTCCGCGGAATCCAGTTGTTTACGCCGCGATACCCCGGCGCCCGCTGCTCGCCCTGAAAGAGGCGCAGCGTACGCCCGTCATCCGATCCGCCGCCCAGATCAGCCAGCCGTTCGCGCAGGTCGCGCAGGTAATGTTCCAGGTGCCCATGCACGAATTCCACCCCGAGCTGTGCCTCATTCAATATCTGCAGCATCTCCGGAAGCCGCGGCTCGATCTCCACGTGGTCCACGCCGTCCCAACCGACCATGAGCCCCGATGCCGCGCGTTTTTTCTTGTACGCGATCATGTCCCGGGCGCGCTCGACCCATTCCTGCGGGTCATAGTCGAACTCGCGGTCGACAAAAGGCCAGCGCATAAAAAAATAGAAGTCGCCGTACGCGCGATCCTCGTCGAGCTTGAGTCCGATCACTTCGCTGCCGTCGGCCCCCTCCCAGCGTATTTCCGACGGGTCAGCGTCCCCGTGAAACCCACGGAAGAGCACGGCGTTGTCGATGCCAAACCCCCGAAGGATCTGCGGGAACTGGCTGTTGTGCCCGAAGATGTCGGGAATGTAGCCCGACTTGAGCGGTTCCATTCCCCACGAACGCGCCAGGCGGAAGCCGGTCAGGAGATTGCGGATGAGCGATTCCCCGCTGACCAGGAACTCGTCGGGCATCACATACCACGGACCCACGGCGATCCGGCCGGAGCGGATCAACGCCAGCAGCCGGTCTGTGTTTTCCGGCCTGATGGCCAAATAATCGTTGATCACGATCGTCTGGCCGTCCATCATGTAATAGCGGTACTCCGAGTCGCGTTCCATCACATCGATCAACTCATCGATCAAATACACCAACCGGGTGCGATACCCCTGGAAATCCTGATACCACTCCCTGTCCCAGTGTGTATGCGAGATGACGTAGAAAGTTTCTGCCTCTGCGCTCCCTATTTCCGACGAAACAAGACTGCGGTTCGGTTCTGTCTTCCGAACATGCGACATCGGTATTCCCTCCCGTATCGGCCGAGACATGGAGGCGGCGCGGCGCCGCGCGGTGATCCCATGGGGACCGCCCAGCGAATGCCTGCCATGTCACAGCCTCCTGTGCGCGATATTCACTCCCGATACGCCCCACTCGATCTCCACATCATCCGGGACGACCGTCTCCAGGTCCTTCTCCTCGCCCGGAAACAACAGACTCCCGTCCTCGACGGGCCGAATGACCGGGTCCGGACTCCCCGAAACTCTCCCTTCGACGCGCGCCCAGAGCCCGACGTGCTTCCCGATGTTCTTCAGCCGCAGCACTGTTTTTCCTCCCAAGGCAACTTCCGTCACCGTGACCTCCGTCTCCGGTATCTGCAGAAACCCTGACAGCGACGGCTCCCCCGTTCCAGATGGCAGGACCGCGAACGCGTACTCGTTCGACGCCAGACGCAACCCGTCCGCCTGACGCGCCACACGCAAGGTCACGAAGAAACTGCCGACGTCGTCCGGAACCGACCAACGAATGGCACAGAGCTCCTGAGTAGATTCCGCCGTGCAGCGACGCGCCACGCTCTCTTCCCGCAACACGGCGCCGTCGCTGGCGCGAATGGACCACGTAACCAGCACGGATTCCGCCACGGGCATGTCGGCCGTCAAGAACACCGCTCCGCGGAACTCCTCGCCTGCTGCGGGCGCAACGGTATCATAGCGCATGGAAACGTGGACGGGACGGTTGGCCAACGCCACCCAACTGTACGCCAGTTTCGGATCGCCGTAGTAGTCCACGGCGCTGGTGCAACTGACATTGGGATAGGGTTCGTTCAATTGCCACAGCAGGCTTCCGCTGCAACTCGGGGCGCGTCGGCGGTTCGCCTCCACTCCATAGCGGATCCCCTCCGCCTGCAGCCACTGGCCCAGCATGATCCGCCTGCGCATGTCGTCCAGTCTCCCGAAGCACTCCGCCAACAGCCCGTCGATGTTCCAGTACTCGTAGCCGTGCAACAGCCAGGCCATCGAGTCCGCCTTGGCGGGATCCATGTCCTCCGGCGGCAGGAAGCGCTGCAGGCTCTCATAGGACGCAAAGCCGTCGCTGCCAAATTCGCTGTGCAACAACGCCTCGCTCCGGTTATACAACTCGTAGTGACCCCGCAGACCGCCATACTTCCACGGACCGTGGACATCGTGCGCCGCACCCGTCTGCCCGATCGTCTTCTCCAGGCTGAATTCCGGACCCGTGGGAGAAGACGGCAGGTACAGCCGCTCCGGATCGAGATCCGACACCAGATCGCGCAGCATCCTCAGATTGGGGTGGCGGTCGGTCAATGGAACGAGCCGCTCCTGCAGATGCCCCCCTTCCGTCAGTTCGTTCCCGCCGCACCAGATCGCGAGACTCGGGTGATTCCTCTTCTCGCGGATCACATGGCGCATGGTCGTCTGCAGAAGATGCAGGAATCCGGACTCCGCGCTCGGCTCGTTGTTGAAACCCGAGCTCGACTGGGGCATCTCCTGCCAGACAAAGATGCCGGCCTGATCGCACAAGTCGTAAAACAGTTCCCGCTCGACCGGACCCGCGCCGTTGACGCGCAGCATATTGACATGCGCCGCCTTGGCGAGCCCGATCATACGCCGGTAACGGTCCTCCAGGTCCCGTCCGAACAACTGATCGACAGGCCCCCAGTTCCAGCCCTTGATATACATCGGGCGGCCGTTGACCAGGACCGTGTACGCCAGCGAGTCGGCGGGCGCCCCCGGATTTTGCCTGAATTCCAGGGTACGTATGCCGAACGTGACAGTCCGTTCGTCCGAGAGCTCTTGTTCGCTTTCGCCTGCACTTTCGTCTTCTCTTTCGTATTCGTCGGTTTTCCACAGTTTCACTTGCGCTTTATAGAGGGGTTGTTCTCCATGGCCGTTTGGCCACCATAGTCGGGCTTGACTCACGGGGATCTGGAAGGACATCGTTTGCAGGCCGGGTCTCGTCACGAAGTCTTGCGACCATTGACCCACCACGCTCCCGTCCGGCCCTTCGATCCGGACCGCGAGTTGAGCGTCCCCGCCCTGGTCGCTCTCCACCGTCACAGTCACATGCGCCTCAACATCGTCTCCGCGGACGTGTGTGCGCACACAAACGTCTTCAATCCGACTGGTGCCGGTCACCCAGAGGAAAACTGGCTTCCAAAGCCCGATGTGAATCAGGCGGGGACAGAAGTCCCATTTATAACCGAACCGACTCTTCAGGTGATCCACTTCGTTGGTGTATCCGAGTTGTCCCACACCGTCCGGACTCTTCTTGACCGCGATCAGCACCGTGTTGCGTTGTCCTGGATTTACCTGAGCAGTGACATCCATAATCGCCGGCGCAAACATGCCGGTGTGTTCGCCGACGCGTTTTCCGTTTATGAGAATCTTGGCAGAGTAATCTATACCTTCGCACACCATGCGGATCCTGCGCCCCCGCAGATCCTCAGGTACATCCAGTTCCGTGCGGTACAGCCAGTCGCGCTCACTGACCCACTCACACGCCACAGCGTTTGTATGCCAATAGGGATCGGGAATGATCCCGCTCTGATAGAGGTCCCAATGCACGCTGCCCGGCACCGAAGCGGGAATCCAAGGCATGAAGCCTTTTAACTTTATGTTGAGTTCCATGCTGCGCCCGAATTCCCAAAACCCCGAATAGGATCCCGTCAGTTCCCACTGCGTGAGCGATAGCTTCATGGTGCACCTCCATGGATCTGAATGCGCCAATTCGGATGGCGCGCCGACACCCATGGGCCAGCGCACCATCCTTTTGGCACCGATTCGCGACTACCTTGAAAATGCGAGCACGCCTGTACCTCGCCATCTGCGGCGCCCGATCGAACGCATTTTCATGGTTCGCCGGTGTGCGGATGCGCCACACATGGCGGTCTATTGAGCAGCCGTGACACTCGCATTCTGGATGTTCACCGTGGCGGGGGCATTCCCTGCGACCACGACCTGCAACTGCGGCGCCGATCCGCTCGGAAGCACGGGGGCTCCCGCGGGGATGGTCACCGTCTCGGTCAGCGTCTGGGGCGTCGAAGTCAAGGTCACGAAGTTGCCGGAAACGACCGATTCCCCGTTCCACACCCCGAGCTCTGCCTGACCGCTGCCCGAAACCTGGACACTGAACGTATAGGCCTTACCTGCCGCAACCGCCGGCTTGTACACGACCCATTCGCTGTGCCCGAGCGGCTGGCTGACCGTCCACTGTAACGCGGGACTGCCACCGACCGTCGTCGCCTGCAGTGTGTTCCCCTGCGCGTACGCGGGGCCCCAACCGTCCGTACCGCTGGTGCCCGCGCCACTCGGATTCGTCACCAGGTTACCGGTTGACGGTGTGGATGGCGTCGACGAACTGGACGGAGTGGGCGACAAACTTGGCGCCTGACTGCCCGGAGGCAGGATCGACCATGTCTTTCCATTCCACTGTCCTGCAAATCCGAGTGTCCGCATGGCTTTCATCAAATACCACATGGGGACATTCGGAACGGAACGCCTGAGGTCCGGGTTGTAGATCCTCTGGAACGGCATGTGCATGACCACGCCGTTGCCAAACGACCATCCGTCCCCATTCCATTTCAGAGCGACACCCGTCTTCTGCAAAATGTGCTCGGCGCTGATCAACGAGACCCACGTCGTGCTCCGGCCTGTCCACGGATCACGACCGAGGGTCGCCAAGGCTCCGTAGGGCTGAGCATTCCAGAGAATCCCGCGCATATTGGCCGGTATTGCCAGGGACGGAGCAGCCAGGATCACAATCGACTGGTTCCCTGTGAGATCGACCGATACCTCGCCCTTTGTCCACGTCGCTGGCACTGGCGTCAGACTGCCGTTCGCCCAAACATCCGCCGCCGCGCCGAATCCGATGGACGGATTCTGAATCTGCATCGTAAACGGCGCGCCAGGTCCATTCCCTGCGACGCCATAGGCCGCGAGCACCTGCACCTGAGGCGGCAACCCCTGGGAAATCGACGGGACTGCGCTGACATCCTCGTGGAACACACTGACACCGGTCAGCACATTCGTCGAGATGATGGACAGCGTGTTATGCGTCCCTTGCCACTGCAGGGTTGCGCCCTGCATGACCTTCACTCCGAAATTTGCGCTCGTGCCAAACGGGTTGGGCAGCGTGGATGCGGGGACCGTCACAACGCCCACAACCGGCGCCGGCGCCGGCGCCGACACAAACGTCACCGCGTCTGTGCCGCTGGCCGCTCCGAGAGAACTGCCCACCCCCGGTGTGAAATCCGCCTGTACGGACGTCGTCCCCGCCGCGCCGTTCCAGAGCGTCACCGCCGTGTTTATCGGCG
>JAJZZT010000459.1 GCA_021797415.1 Bacillota bacterium | reverse complement strand
TCCGATCTCATTCTGCTGCCCATGGCTCAAGAAAGCGACGCCCCCCAGCCAAGCGAATAGGATCAACACAAAGCCAAGACTGGAATATACCACCCCGGACGCACGACGAGCCATAACCGACAGAACAATTGTCGTTAACGAGAGAAGAACCAGAGTCCCCCCGACAATAACATGACCCAGAACCACAGGGCTGTGCGTCATTGACCAGTTCCATGCATCGCCATTCGTAATCGTATTAGGAAATTGAACATACAAATTGGAGATAATTCCAAGCACGAATTCCGCGATCAGAGCAACGAGAGTTGCCAGAACGATCATGCGCAGAATTCTCACAGACCCCACTGATGAGTTTTGCATGCATCACATCTCCTCGTGTGAATATGGAAAAACGTGTTTCAACCTACCACAGATGATAATGCGCACGCGCAATATTAAAGATCAGATCTCGATCATTCTTCATTCTCTTACTTACAGGGTTCGGCGCTGTTTTATGAACGGTATGGGTTCAAGGATTATTCACCGTCGATGACCGGCATTTTCCGTGTAACGCCTATCTGAATTTCGATGAAAACACGTGGAGCGACTCGACCTATCTTATGCATCCACAGTCTGCTCTTGCACGAAATAGCGAATCATGGGCCCTACGGCTAAGGCCGCCAGGCCACACACGATCCCAATGCGAAAAAACCCGCCAGTGGCCAAGAGCGCTGCGGAGACCGCCGTGGCAATCGACGCCCCGAGATACATGGCCGAACTATTCAACGACAATATGGCTCCCCGGATCGAAGGGCTCAATTCTGATGCCAGGGCAGTCAAAGTCGCCGTTCCGGATCCCAGGGCGATGTTCCAGACAACCTGCGCGACAATCGCCGCCACAAGCACATGCGTCAGCAGCGAGAAGCCCACGACACACACGGACGCGACGACACTGGCCGCCGTCATGACCCGACGCTTGCCGACTTTATCCGATATGCGGCCTCCCAGGATATTGCCCATCATGTTACCAAATCCGGCGACCATGATGATGAGGCCTATCTCGGCCACATTGAGATGAAAATTGTGGGTATAGTATACTCCGACGTACGCAAACATCCCGTACAAGCTGCCCATCCAAAGAAACGAGGACAGTAGCGCAAAGAACACAGACGCCTGGGTGAACGCGGTTTTGAACTGGCGCCGATAGGTCTCCCACACGGTGATCGAGATCGTGCGGGGCGGTGGTGTGGCGGGCACCTTTGTCAGCACAACCAGTACCCCGATCCCGGCCAGCACGCCCACCACCCAAAACGGCGATCGCCACGTGGTTCCGTAGGCCAAAAAGGACCCGAGCGGCACCCCGATGACCGACGCACTGAGCAGAGCGCCCATGACCACTCCCATGGCCTGGCCACGCCGTTCATACGGTATGGTATCTCCGATCAGCGCAAAGATCGTCGGCATGATGATGGCGCCGCCCAATCCTGACATGGCCCTGAACACTAACATTTCTATAAATGTATTCCCAAATCCGGTCAACGCGGTGCCGACCGCAAAGATGAACAGTCCCAGGATGAGGACGGGTTTTCTCCCCAAGCGATCCGAGACCGGGCCAAACAGAGGGGCAGAGAGACCATACAGCAAGGCATACATCGTGACCAACAGTCCGCCATCGTGAGCGGGAACATGCGCGGTCACGGTCATCGTGGGAATCAGGGTGGATACCAGCATCGAATCCATCCCGACCAAAAATGCACAGAATGCCAGGACTCCTAACAACCCCTTAGCCGTCGGCGCTGATACCGCAGTTGTGAGCTTGGACATCCGTCGTTCCTCCATTCTAATTGTTTCATACATGAAATAATATGACAAAAAAATTTAGCCTTCCAGAGGAGCGATAATAATCCGAATTTCGGCGGCCACAATCACTTCTCCCCTAGATGGTTGCGTACTTTGTCCAGCAACTCATGCAGCATCATTTGTTCCGCCGGACTCAGATGGCCATAACTCTCATTGAGAAACTGGGCGTAAATCGGCCGCGCCTTGTCAAGAATATCGTGGCCCGTTGGAGTTAAGGACGCCAATGTCTCGCGCTGATCGACAGGATTGTTTTGGGTTTCCACGTATCCGTCTCGCTCCAGAAGTCTGATTCTGGAGGTCATGTTGCTGGGGGCGCAGCCCACCCGCCGGACCAAATCCGTCATCGTGGCACCGTGTGTTGAGATGTTTAATAACACTCCCAACTGCGCCGGGGTAATCCCGCACTCGCAAAGAGTCTGGCTCAATTTCTTCAGGGAGGCATTGAACACCGCATAAAGGTCGGAATAAATCATTCGCAAACGATCTGGCTCATCCAGAATACTTCCCTCCCATATATTTCACCCATGAACTAATAGTCATTCTATCTTCTCTCATTTCGTATGTCAATACGGAACTGGATATCCGTCATGTTATTTCGGGCGATTGGCCTGACCGACTTATGGGGGAGGGGTGTATTGGTGACTATACCGAAAAAAACACTATGCCGAGAAATCATCAGATTTCCGCGTAAATGAAGCATTGACGGTGAAATGCTTCGGCATAGTGTATTCCATCTCTCCTACCTATGAAATGAAATTGGGCAAGATATTTGAGCAGAAACGACGAATTTGAGGACAAAGATGTGAGAACCCGTGCGGATTAAGAACAGATACTATGCCGAGAAATCCATCGAAACTCGCTTACAATGAAGGAAGGCGGCGAGCGTTTCGGCATAGTATTTTTTTCGGTATAGTCGACGCTATGACGAATTCGGCATAGCTATGACAACGGGAGACATTATTGACGCGGTCGCGGTCGGCCATTCAATACCCCTCCCATGAGTGCGATGCCCCCGCAGATGATTGGCAACACAGGAAACGGCCAGTGATGGATGACCCACCCTCCGAGGACTGCCCCCAGCGCTATGCCAGTATACAGGGAGGCATTGTTCCATGCCATCGCCATCGCGCGCCGCGCAACATAGCGCTCTGCAAGATAGGACTGAAACGCGGGAAAAAACGCATAAGCCACGAACGCCAAGAGCATCAACAATGGATCGAGCAAGACCTTCACCGGAAAGATTGCCCCGACGAGAAGCAAGACCATCCCGAGTCCGTATAAACCGCCTGTCGCCAGGCGACGAGCCCCAAAACGATCGGCGAGGCGACCTCCGCTCAAGCTTCCCGCAGTGGCTCCAACGCCATAGGCCGCCAATGCCACCGCAACTGACAGCGTTGTCGCATGGTCCATACGTCGCAACCCCGTACCGAGGTATGTATAAAAGCCATATACCGCGAGAGCCCACACACCAGTGAAGACGACATCCGCGAGCAGGGGAACCAGACGCATTCGGGCGGACGGAGTAGACTGATCAATTGGTGGCGCCAATCGTCCGCTTGGCCAGACGCGCCAATTTGCGAGAGCGAGTCCTGCGCTGGCGATGGACAGGCCGATAAATACGGACTGCCAACTCGCCCACTGCGCGACGAGGGCCCCCAATGGGGCGCCCGCCCATAGAGACATGAGCAAGCCCGAACCCACTACCGACAACGAGCGCCCCCGTTTTGCACTGGGCGCGATGTCCCCCGTAATGGCGTACAGGGCGGGCACGACCGCAGCGGTTGAAAATCCAGACAAGACGCGACCCGCGAGCAAAATGGGAAAGGTGGGGGCCACGCTAGTTAGGGCATTGCCCAAGCTAAATCCGGCGAGTCCCAGTACGATGATCGGCCGTTTCCCCTTAGCATCGGCGTGGGCGCCCCACCACGGCGCGCCCACGGCATACATCACCGAAAATGCGGTCACCATCCATCCGGCCGTCGACGGGGTGATGGCGAAGCGGTGGGCCAGAGTGGGAAGCAACGGCGAGACGACAAACAAATCCGTGCCGATGATGAAGAGCGTCACCCAACCGACCGCGAGACGAATTCGATCCGCAGATCGTGTATTGATCACGATTCCCAATCCCCCAAAATAACGCTATCAAAGCGCTTTGTTATCTATAATTGCGGCGCAGAACTTCATCGTCGCATCAGCGCCTGCAGAACCCAACGCGCGGTGGCGTCTTGATGCTCTTGGGGAAGTTTCTCCTTGAGGGAATCGCGCAACCAAGCGAGGGTGCGTGCTTGAAGATACGCACGCATCTGCTGCTCGGCTTCGCCCATGACCTCTTTAATCGTGCAAGGGGAGCACTGGATGTAATCAGGAATCTCTTGCCCCTCAAACAACACACAATCCCTTCGGACTTCCGTACACCGGAACAGCGGAGACGTGCCCTCGATCGCTTCCACTACATCCCAGAAAGAAATCTTGGAGGGGTCGCGGGCCAGTTGGTACCCTCCCTTGACCCCCGGCATCGAACTGACAATGTTCGCCTTGGCCAACTTTGTGAACACTTTCGAGAGATAGCTGTCCGATGTGCCAAGATAAGCGGCGATATCTCGAATGCCCAAACTTTCGCCAGGTGGCATACCGATCAGCAACAGCAGGCAATGCAATGCGTATTCGACTCCGATACTGTATTGCACGCGGCACCTCCTGACGCATTATTTATCTCTATTTAAGATCGATGGTATCTCGAATAACATTGCCAGTCAATCTGTTGGTGAAAGGAGTTCGTTCCATCGAAAGTCAGAGAGGGGTAGCCTCGGGATTCCACGGGATTTTCCGAAGATATTATCGCAGGATAAAAGGGTCCGGCGTGCGTATTTCACATGATACTCCGTCGACTGGCCATGCCTAAAGTCATTTTGCCTCAATAACTCAATTCATCCCGGTGTATACTACAGTTTTTCCGACGGCCATGTTAAGGTGTACGCTTATGTTTTTTCACCCAAAGGGTGCTTGGCAGAGTCGTCGGACCGAGGATTTAGGCACATTTGGAAGCCCCTCTCTCTACCTTTCGATTCTTTTGTGTTATTGTCCAGAGCCATTGAAAAGTCTCCTTCGATGGGAGTGTCAAGGGTCTAATATCCAGAACAAATACTACCGATCACATCGGTGTATACTATAGGCAAAACCATCCGGAGAGGGAGTCAGTCTATTATGAATTCAGATCTCCATGAGCACAAATACACCAACCGCCTTATCCACGAGAAATCCCCATACCTGTTGCAACACGCACATAATCCAGTTGACTGGTACCCTTGGGGCCCAGAGGCGTTCCAAAAGGCCGCTCGTGAATCGAAGGCAGTATTCCTCTCCATCGGCTATTCGTAGCCCTGCGGGGCTACGAATAGCACGATACGCTGAAAGTGGAGTAGTTTATCGACCTGTCACTGGTGTCACGTCATGGAGCGGGAGTCGTTTGAGAATGAGGAAGTGGCGAGGCTGCTGAATGAGCAGTTTATCGCCATCAAGGTGGACCGTGAGGAAAGGCCGGATATTGACCAAGTCTACATGAGCGCGTGCATGGCTATGACGGGGCAGGGCGGGTGGCCGCTCACGATCGTGATGACGCCGGAACAAAAACCGTTTTTTGCGGGCACGTATTTTCCGCCGACGGCGCGGTACGGAAGGGCCGGACTGTTGGAGTTGCTGCCAAGACTTGCGGAAGCGTGGCGGTCCAATCGCGAGCGGCTCGTGGAAATCGGCGAGGAGGTGGCGCGCGCTCTGAACGCGCCGCCGGAGGAGGATCTGTCTATAGAAGATGCTGCGGAGGCGACTTCTGGGGCTAGAGGGGATTCCACAGGCGCGGCCTTCGCTACCGAAGGGGATTCCACAGGCGCGGCTTCCGCTACCGAAGGGGATTCCACAGGCGCGGCTTCCGCCGCCGAAGGGGATTCCACAGGCGCGGCTTCCGCCGCCGAAGGGGCATCCTCCGACGCGGTGCCCGCAGGGCCGAACGGGATGGATGATGGATGGGGAGCGGAACTGTGCGAAGAGGCGTACCGCCACTTTGTCCGCACTTATGATCAAGAATACGGCGGTTTCGGCGCTGCGCCAAAGTTCCCCGCGCCGCACAACCTGCTTTTCCTGCTCCGCCATTCGGCGTTCTCCGGACAGCCGCAGGCGCTCCACATGGCGACGGAGACGCTGCGGAACATGTACCGCGGGGGGATATGGGATCATCTCGGGTACGGTTTTGCGCGCTATTCGACGGATGTGCGCTGGCTTGTGCCGCATTTTGAGAAGATGCTGTACGACAACGCACTGCTTGTGTATACGTGCACTGAGGCATTCGCGGCGACGGGCGACCGCTTTTTTGCCGAATTGTGCCGGCGCACTATCCACTATGTTCTGCGTGACCTGACGGGAGTGAATGGGGAATTTTTCTCCGGCGAAGACGCGGATTCGGAAGGCGTGGAAGGAAAGTTTTACACGTTTACGCGCAAACAGGTGGACGAGATATTGCCTGCTCCGGAGGCGCTCGCATTTTGTGAAAGGTTTGACGTGAGTGCGTCCGGCAATTTCGAAGGCGTGAATGTGCTCAATCTGCCACGGAAAAGAGAGCCGTTGCTTGACCCGGCGCGCGATGCTCTTGCGCAACGTGTGTGGGCGGCGCGGGAACGGCGCATTCGCCCGCTGCGCGACGACAAAGTCCTCACAGGTTGGAACGCGCTCATGATAGCGGCTTTGGCTAAGGCGGGCCGCGTTCTGTCCGACGATGGGTTTATCCAGGCCGCGCTTCGCGCGGAGGCGTTTCTCGAACGGCAACTGAGGCGCGGCGACGGGCGCCTGCTTGCACGCTACCGCCTGGGCGAGGCGCGTCATCTCGCATGTCTTGACGACTATGCGTATCTCGCCTTCGCGCAATTGGAACTCTTTGAGACGCTCGGACAGGCGGCGTATTTGGATAAATGCCGCGCCACGATCGAACAGGTCGCCGGACTGTTCGGTGCGGGCGACCCATCGCGCAGCGGCGCGGAGGGTTACTATTTTTACGGCCATGATGGGGAGACGCTGCTTGCGCGGCCGAAGGAGTATTACGACGGGGCGCTGCCGTCGGGCAATTCGGTCGTGGCGTACGTTTTGGCCCGACTGGCCGCGATTTCCGGAGACGATGAACTGGCTGACATGCGCGACAGACAGTTGGCGGCGTGCCACAGATCTGCGAAACAGTATCCGGCTGGACACGGTTTCTATCTTCTCGCTGTTTTGCAGACCACCTGTGTGCCGCGCGAAATCGTTCTGGTGGGAAGCGATGCGCGCGATTCCGGGCTTGCGGCGCTGCGGGAGGCGGTCGATGGGTTGTACATGCCGACGACCGTCCTTTTGGTGAAAACTCCGGAATCGGAAGCGCAGTTGCGGCAGATTGCACCGTACGCCGCGGACCATCCGATGATAGGCGGTCGAGCCACCGCCTATGTGTGCGAAGGCTTCGCGTGTCGCGCGCCTGTCACGGACCGCGAAGCCCTGCGCAGATTGTTGGAAAAATAGGCCGATGTTCGCTTGGTGCAGTCGGGGATGCGGCGCGGACCCCGCCCAGGAACGTTCGCGGTCGGCGGGATCACTTGAAGAACTTTGGATCCAGTTTTGACTTGTTCAGCAGTTCTGCGAATGATTCCTCATCTTCGGCTGGAGAGAAGAGTTCGGCGAAACTTTCCTCGTCTTCTTTCAGTTTGCGTGCGTCCTGCTTGTGTTCGCCTTGCGTCCGTTCGTCGCGCCGGTTCAGGGGACGCTTGGCAGTATCGGCGGAACGGACGCTTTGCGCGCCGCTGTCGACCGCCTGTTTGGGCGTAACCCGTTCTTTGAGGCGCTGCAGGGCGGACAGCGTATCGGCTCCCAGATGCTGTCCGAGCGTGAGGGGATCCGCCGCGTCCAACCGGACGGGCGAACCCGCGTTTTCCCCATTTCGTCGTCCGGATCTCGCTCCCGCAGGACGGCGGTCGTCTCCGCCTCCCGGACCGGCGGTATCCGCGTTCGGGTTGCCCGCCTGATTGGTTCTTTCTCCGCTTGAAGCGGCGTTCCGGTGGAGGCGCCGCCGCTTTTTCCGTCCGTTTCGCACACCGCGCGGATCGCCGTGGCGCACATCCTCCCGCTCAAGCTGGACATGGCCCGCTTTCACCAGTTCATCAAGAACGAGATCGGGCGCGCTCGTGACCAGAAAGATCTCCTGGACGGCCGTTGTCGTCTTGGCGAGCAATTTTACGCCGTTGTCCGTGAAATACTGGAACGTCAGCGTCTCACGGTAACTTTTCGAAGGCGAGATGGTCCCCGTGAGAATGGAATCAATCTCGTCCATTTCGGCGATCTGGCGCAATTCCTTGCCGAAATCGCCGATGATGGTGTGCATGATCTTCAATTTGCCATCGCGGCGTCTCATGTCGGTCAAGGCAGCGCGCCTCCCAAACCACGTTCATAAGCGATAAATTCCAGAATCGATTGACAGGCTCCTGTCGCAAAGAATCTGACGTATGGCGCCAAGAGTCAACTGCCAAGCACCAAGCGTCAACTGCCAAGCACCAAGCGTCAACTGCCAAGCACCAAGAGTCAACTGGCAATATCCTGTTGAAATAAGCCGGTTGCTTTACAACCGGCTCAGGACGCGGCGCACGCCGTCGGCGGACTTGTGGAGCGCAGCGCGCTCGTCGTCCGTCAGTTCGATCTCGACCACCTTTTCTACGCCGTTGCGACCGAGCATGACCGGAACGCCGAGGAACAGGTCGCTGATGCCATATTGGCCCGTCACATAAGCGGAGCAGGGCAGAATGCGGCGCTTGTCCCGGATGATCGATTCGATCATCTGCACGATGGAGGCTCCCGGCGCATAGTAGGCGCTGCCGGTTTTCAGATAGTTGACAATTTCCGCGCCGCCCTGGCGCGCGCGCTGGACGATGCGGTCAATCGTCGCCTGATCCATCATTTTTTCGATCGGAATGCCGCTGACGTATGAATAGCGCGCCAGAGGCACCATGTCGTCGCCGTGCCCGCCGAGCACGAAAGCCGTCACATCTTCAAATGAGACGCCGAGTTCAAGCGCAATGAACGTCCGGAAGCGCGCTGAATCAAGCACGCCGCCGAGGCCGATGATGCGCTGGGCGGGGAAACCGCTCTCCCGGAAAGCGATCTGCGCCATGACATCGGAAGGGTTGGTGACGAGCACGATATGCGCGTCGGGCGACCGGGAGGCCACTTCCCGCACAACCTGCCGGATGACCTTCACATTCGTGTCGACGAGATCGTCGCGGCTCATGCCCGGCTTGCGAGCGATGCCGGCCGTGATCACGATCACGTCCGAACCTTCTGTGTCATCGTAATTGTTGCTGCCGATGATGCGACTGTCAAACCCCTCCAGCGGGGCGGACTCCTGCATGTCCAGGGCCTTTCCCTGTGGGACCCCCTCAACGATGTCCGTCAGTACGATATCGCCCAGTTCTTTTAGCGCCGCGTACTGCGCTACCGTTGCACCGACATTGCCCGATCCGACAACGGTGATCTTGGGGCGTTTTCTCATCATGCCGTCACTCTCCAGAAAACAGATTGTACAGCGCGTGTCCGTCCTTCTGCACGTCTCCTAGCTTACGAAAAGCGGTGCGCGATTTCAACTGCGCCAAGCTTTGGCGCACCAAGCTTTGGCGGACCCTGTGCTATACTGGACATAGCAGGAAACAAGGCGAGGCGATTGCCGTGGACAGTGGATCCTCCCGGACCGGACCGCCGACGGGGAGCAGGACCGAATTCCGG
>JAJZZT010000379.1 GCA_021797415.1 Bacillota bacterium | reverse complement strand
ACATGAAATCCCGTCAGGTGAATCGGGGGCAACTGTGGGTTTTTATAATGCACGGGAATGGAAGGCAATGCAATGTCGCTCCAGGTGCGTCCGCCGTTTGTGGTACGCATAAGGGTGCGACAGGCCGTGTAGGGGAAGGTGGAGGATTCGATCTGTCCTGCCGTAGCCCAACCGATCTTGCCAGTCACCATGCAGAGCTGATCGATGGGCGACTGTTTCTCTGAACGTACCGCTATCGTCTTCCAGGAGATACCGCCGTTTGTTGTCGTTTGGATCTCTTCCGCCAATGGGTGTTGAGCGGGGTGGACGATCATCCACCCGGTGCGGGATGAAGTCCAGTCGAGATGTGCAATCCTTCCAGTCCCACGCCATACGATTTGCCAGGTAAGACGACTTTTCAAGTGTGACACGCGGACAATTTCTGTGGTGTGTCGTGCCCGTGACGTGGTGAGGGCCATCCAGAGTCCTCCGGACGGATTGGGAGCCAACGCCGCAATCGGGTATGTTTGCTGTCCAATGGCATACCAGTGGGCCATGTCTTTCGTGAACAACAGCATTCCACTTTTCAGGAGAACGCACACGTATGGGAATGAGGAGGAGGGAAACCGCACCCCCTGAACATTATACGGATTGAACGGTCCTTTCGTCAGCTTCCATTCTGACCATGTACGGCCGCCGTTTGTTGTGTGAACGAGTGTGATGCCGGCTGGTCCGTCCGTTCCCCAACTCCACAGGTTTTCTGGCGAGGAGGCTGACAGGTATCGCCATTGTGCACCGTCAAGTGGCCAATATGACCACGAAACTCCACCGTCGCGGGTCATCGATATGTCTGGCCGGAACGGTTGCCAAACCCGATCGCCCAACCGTAGTTGCCGAACCACGTCGTCTGTTGGAGATAACCAGCTCCCCGAGTGGGCTCTTGTCGCAAGGTTGATGTTCTCGCCTTGACTATGGCGGCCAAGCGCGAACGAAGTGTTTCCACTCCTCCGGCCGGTCGTTCAACGGACTTTTTAGGGGCAAGCGATCTTGTTTGTGTCTTGGACTGGTCCATCAGAAGATGCTGTTTGTACTTTCCGTTAACGACCCCGATGACGAAAGCGCTGGATACAATTATTCCTGCAACAAGGATGATTATGGTCACTCGCCATTGCCCCATTACTCCATCCTCCTTCGCTGGGACATCGGGACCCCTGACGGTTACGGTTCACGGTCCGCACAGGGGGCGAGAACGAGAATGGTGGAGCCGGCGGCCATGACGGGATCGCGCTCCACACCGAGGATCACGTCGTCCTGCTGGGCCACCCCCAGAACGAATCCGCCGTGGCGCGCACGCACTTCACTGAGCGGCAGTCCAATCCATTCTGATTTTATGGGCCGCTCCGAAATGCAGTAGGCGTCAGAGTCTACGATGCGCAACAGGAGCTGCGCGGCGTGGGGCGCCTCCAGGCTCTTGGCGAGCGTATGGCCGAGCAGATCGTCCGTGGATACGGTGAGTGAGACACCCAGATCATGCAATGCTCTGGCGACCTTTTCCGAACGGGTGCTCACGATCACAGGGAGCTGCGGCGCCAGATGGCGCACGGCGATCGCGATCTCAAGCACCTCGCCGTCTGTTGGAGCGGTGATCAGGGCCTGTTTGGCGTTTGCGATACGGGCGCGTTCAAGCAGCGCTTCCTCCGCAGGGTCGCCTTTGACCACGGGAACTTCGGGAGGCAACAGTCCGTTCTCCACATTGGCGATGATAACGATGGGTTCATGGGCCGCGCGCAGTGCGTTCATTACGATCTTTGTTTCGGCCCGAAAGCCGAGAATCAGCGTATGTCCCGTTTGCGGCAAAGGAGTATCCATTTCAAACAACCTCCGCATTTTGAACTCCACGATGTGGGCGGACATGACTGCAAACAGTGCGCCGATCACCGGGATGACCGTGAGCATGACACCCATGGCGATGACTCTTCCCACCGTGTTGCTGGGCGTCACATCTCCATATCCAACGGTGGTCGCTGTCGTAACGGCCCAGTACAGGCCCGTAAAAAAAGTGCGATGTTCGAAATGCGCGAACAGGACGCCCCCCAGAATGATCCCGAAGACGGACAGGCCTACCAGAAGCCAGATGCTGCGTCGGGGGAATCGGTTCAACAGGGCGGCAAGCAGTGGTAACACAGGAATTCCTCTCTTCAGCCATGGTTATGGCAGTATCTTGCGCAGAGGGCGGTCGGAGATCCCTGTTTGCCGTCACAGATCAACCTGCCCTCAAGCCCCAAGCCCTTGCTGCACAACCCCTGCGAGTTTTCGTTTGGCATCGCGGGTGTGACCATCGACTGCCCAGGGGAGCAGTGATAAAGTCCGCAGAGCAGGCGATCTGGTTCCAGATATAGCGATTGAGGTTTCAGTCAAACGCTATATCTACGGTCACTCGCCTGCCGGAATTTGGTTTATCACTGCTCCCCTAGCGAGCGCAAGCGCTCCCTGTACAGTGTACCGCATCGCCCGCTTCGACAGGAAGGAGATCTGCGGATGGCGGCGCTTGATGGGGGCGGCTGTCATCCCGGACCACCTCCAGGCTTTCCCTGGCCCCTGAAGAACGGGGGCGAGGCAAGATGTCCGATATGGCTCCACGTCATTCCTCCATCCATCGTTTTATACAAGCCGTTTCGGGAATAGTTCCTGAGTATCATCCAACCGATCCTGGGTGTGATGAAGTCCACTTGGTGTATCTGCCCTCCCGCGTCGGCCCGAAACAGAGTTCTCCACGTTTGACCGCCGTTTTGTGTGGCCAAGAGCCGATGGTCGCCCCACAGCCAGCCGTCATTGCGATTGACAAACGCAGAGACATCGGATGGGGTTGAAAGCTGACCGCGTAATGTCCAGGACCGCCCTCCTGTTTTCGTCTGGTAGACGTACAAACGGTTGTTCAGGTTGAGAGTCCAGATTCCTTGATGGCCAAAAAATTGTGGAACGCCGGGATAAAATGGATTTGTCGCGGATTTGGGCAGAGGAACCTGCACGGCGCGCCAACTGGAGCCCCCGGTCAGAGTGGCAAGGAAGTACAGTCTTCCGGGACTGCTGAACGCACCGGTCAGCCAGCCTGTACTTTCGGTACGAAAAGTCATGCCGTTCATGTATCCGTCGCTTCTCTCGGACCAGACTCTGCTCCAGGTGGCGCCCCCATTGATCGTGCGGAAGATCTGCAGAAGTTCGCCGTTCATGTTTTCCTGGGAAATGTCCGCGATCCAACCGTCTGTCCGGTTGATGAAGCAAAGCTGGTTAAACGCCGCCGGATTTCCGGGCAGGTCGTTGGGAGATGTCCATGTCTGCCCGCCGTTAGTGGTGACCCACAATTGGAAGCGGTGATTCACTGGATTCTCAATGACAATGTCAGCATCTGCGGCGTTCAGAAAATCAGATGTCACGAGACGGCCCGCCGGGATTTTCACCGGCGCCCAGGCCATGCCGCCGGATCCGGTCCGATAGATCTTCAGGGTCGTGGTCGCCCAACCGTCATGGATATTCACCATGTGGATGTGGGAAAAAGCCACAAAGGCATTTCCCGTGTCAGTCCACTGCGCCGTCCTTTGTAACGAGTGAACGGGAGTATCCCCGAATACGGGGGGTCTTCGCGGCTGCATGGCATGTGCAGCCAAGGCGGGCGCCGACAGGACAAGCGCCGACAGGACAAGCGCCGACAGGACAAGCGCCGACAGGACAAGCGCCGACAGGACAAGCGCCGACAGGACAAGCGCCGACAGGGCGAGCGCCGACAGAGAAAATGCGACAACCGCACTCAACGGGAGCGCGTTCTTCATGGTTTCTCCATATCCCCTCTTTTTGAACAGGCTCTATTAAGACGCGAACTCTCCAGGGAAGGTTACAGAGCGGCACAAGGGAGTCCGATCGCCAAGCGGCCCAGTGTCTCAAGGGGAACCAGCGCGTCCATCAAGTCATCTCAGCGGATGTCCTGGCAATAATAATGCTTTCATGAGTTCATTTGAGATTTGCAGGGCCTGTGACCGGGTTTGAGCTGGTGCGGATATCATAAGTCCACTTGCGCCACTCCACCCAGATCCGCCCTTTTCGCGCTGAAAAACCGCAATCGTGAACGTTGTGAACTTCGTATTTGGATACAATTCACCGTAGACATAGAACTGTTGTTCGTTTGGATTAAAATGGACTATTTGGCCTCCTAAATTTTGATTAAACACAATGTCCAGCGTCTTTCCATGTATTTTATCCAGAAGGTTCGAACCCAACACATTCACGGCGCCGACAAAACTCCGGCTTCCAAATATGGACGGGTGCAATGTTCCGTTGAGTTGAAGTGTAACGGGGGTTACCCCTTGCCGTGGCGATCCCAGTTTATACTGGACGCCCTTGAGGGAGAGAGAAATATGCCGTGGATACGTGCGGATGGTGATCCATCCCACAAAGACAAGCGTGATAATGCCTATGGCGAGCCATAGCTTTTTCATGCTGAACACTCCTTTCGGCGACACAATGGTTCCTTATGGGTCAGCGTTTGAAACAGGCGAATGAATTTGGATAGTCAATGGTTATGGAAAAATATTTGAACAACGATCCTCCCAAAGCCCCATCCACTCGTTTGTCCATCCACTGGGACATATAATTATGGAAATTATGGTCCGGACGTTTGGTGAACCAGACAGGTCCGACATCATATCCGGCAATCCGTACCACTGGCACTTCGATGATGGATTCGTTCATGTACGCGTCAGCGTGGTCAATCACCAACCAGTCGGGATGTCTTGCTGTCCACGTTTCGAATATCGAATTCGCAATAAAACTCGCGCCCCGCAGTTTCTGTTCCGATTCCCCACCATTCAAATAGCGATTTGTGGAAGTCTCCGTCAGGCTGACTGTCGCCCCTGTATCGAATAGAAAGTCCAAGCGGTCACCATCGATGGTTGCCTGAATTCGGGCAAAGGAATTCTGTTTCTCCCCCTGATCGTTCGTCAGAAAACCGAGAAGACAACAGTGATTGTCCAGTGGTTGCGATAGATTCCCCGCTTCGTGGAATGCCAGTTGTCGTTCAATGTAGTCAAACTTCCAGACGCGATCTGCAAACCAGGATTGTCCCAGGAAGCCGTCTCTTGATTCATCCCTTCCGGCAATCAGGAAGAGATCATTGCTTTTTTTTCCTGCCGGTATATACGCATTTGGGCGAAACTGCGGGAAGGTTACTACTTCATACTCGGTGTTGTCGGCCATTCTCTTCCTAACCGATAAGCCTAACCGCTTTACCGTAGCCGGTTCAATGAACATACCACCGCCGCCCGTGTCGGTGTAAAATGTCATTCGGACTCCCTCTGTTGTTATGGGCTGAACAAATATCCGATTTGCAATAAAGTTCGCTGGAAGTTTTGTGAATTCGGCCACATGCTCACATCCTCCAAAAACCCAGTGGTGATATGAATGAATTCTACACAACCGCGGTCCAGCCTTGTCGTGCGGTGATCATGTGCGAACTGGTGAACCGCAGCGCCAGAACATGATGCGGACCGGCTGCATCAAGGGTTCACTCCTTCACCGTTAGAAAACCTCTCCATTGCGGTATAGACGGTGCTACATGCAAATAGGTTACAGTGCCATTGGGCCCCCATCCGGTGAATTCAGTCCCTATATCACTCTGCCCAGACGGGTTTGGCCGATGTGAACCGCCTGTGATCTTCGATCACCCCGTTCAGCCGCTCCAGCATCGCATCCAGCTCATCCGGCACGGTTTTCATGGTCCACACGACGCTGGCAAAGACGCTCATCGCGACATAGACGGCGTAGGTCTCCCAGAAATGCTCCGATGGACGCTTGTCGGCAAAGTACCCGTGCAGTTGTCCATTGCAAAACGCGATGCTGACCGGCCGGCTGAAAAAGCCGATCTTCAACAGATCATGAACGGGATCTCCCCAATCGTAACGGTTGAAGTCAATCACGCCGGCGTACGTTCCGTCGCAGACGATCAGGTTGCCGACATGGAAGTCGTCATGCTGGAAGACGCCTGTCCCGAACGGAATATGGCGCAGATGATCCGCAATAAACGCCAGCACCCGGTCGGCGTGCCTGAGTGTGACACCGCTTTCCCGGTAGGCCGCGACATACCTCCCGTGCTTGCGCAGGAGCCGTTCGCGCCACGGCGCGATTCCGGGCGGGGCGGAGTGCCGGTGCATCCGGCGCAGATCGCGGCCCGCCGCCGCGCCGATCTCAAACTGAACCTGCTGTGAATACGCGGCGAGCGAGCGCTCCGCATCTTCTCCTTCTATATATGACACGACATAGTAGCAGAGTTGCAGATCCGGGAGTTGGCCCGCGCAGATTGGACGCGGGGATTTGACGCGATAGTGTTGCATCTGTTGCAAAATATAGAATTCATCCTGTTTGCGGGGCCAGTCCGACAACAAATTCACGCGCAACAGGAACACGCTTCCTTCTCCTGTCACCACGCGATACTTTCGATCGGCGGAGAAGCCCCTTTTGATCTCCTCCAGGGAGACGGCGGAAGCCAGCGGCCCGATGCGCTCCTGCACGAGTTTCAGATCCAGTTCCAGTGGATGGTTCACCTCCCGATCCGGCGGACGCGGGGCAGCGACTAGGGGACGGTTCGCGCGATACAAGACGCTGATCCCCAAGCGCTCCCGGTCGCTTCAATATCATAATCCGATTATTTTTCCTGGTCAATCTGACGCAGGCGGTTACGAGGTAAAATTGTGCTATGTTTGCAGTGGTGTTGATGAACGGTTGCGCGAGAGGAGCGGCACGATCGCATGGAGCAGGAACGGCCGGACCAGAATGCGGTGGACATGGACCTGTTTCTCCGTATCTCCACGCACCGGATGACGGATCACTACCTGATCAAACTTCTGCGGGCCATCCGGACGATGGATCAGGAGCAGCTGTGGAGACATCCGTCCGTGTCGGCAAATTCCACGGGCGGGATTGTCCTGCACATTGTGGAGCATGTGCGCCGCAGCGCCGCAAGATGGACGGAGAGATGCGGGGCGGAATGCGGGGCGGAATGCGCGACGGAACGGGCGGCGGAATGCGCGACGGAACGGGCGGCGGAAGCTGCGATGGCAGGCAACGCTGGTGCGGAGCAGGGAATCGAGGATCATTTTCCGGACGTTGACCTCTCACCCGACGCACTGGAGACGATCGTCGAGTCCGTGTTTCACGGATGGCGCGAAGTCATGGGGCGGATGCCGCCGCAAAACTGTAAGGACGACGACATGCATCACCTGTTCCACGTGGTCGAGCATACGGGGCACCACCTGGGACAGATTGTAGATCGGGCGCAGGTGATGGCGTCCGTGTCGTTTCGCTTCTGTCAAAACGGGGTGAACGAGCGGGAATTGAGACGGCTGATCGAGAACCGGTCTTTTCTGTGATTTGCCGGGGTGATCACCTGTTCAGTCGGCTTTATCACATGTCCCTGGGGGACAGGATGCCGGCGAGTACTCTTGGTTGAGGGGTTGAGGCGGGTGATCGTGATGAAAATTCCCCGGGAACGCAAGACCGTGTTGACAGACAGTATCCGGGAGTATGTTGCGGCGGAAATGTCCATGGAAATAGGCAATCTCGCCGCGGAGAATCTCCTGGATTTCATGCTGAAGCAACTCGGGCCGCTCATTTACAACCAGGCGATAGGCGACGCCCGCGCCGTCGTCATGCAGCAGATGGAACGGGTCGAGGAGGAGATCTACGCGCTGGAACAGCCGCTGGACTGGTCGGAGCGCAGGTGAGACCGCCATGTGCGGCGCATCCGCACACCAGCGAATCATGGAAAAGCGCATTCGATCAGGCGCCGCAGATGGCGAGGTACAGATGCGCTAGTATGTACAGGGTTTGGATCCGATTGCGCGAATTCGCAGCCTGCCGTCTGACCGGTGTGGAGATGCGCCTCAATCCATCTCCCTGAGGAGGGGTTTTTTGCTCGCTGTCGGCATTTTTCTCGTCATGGGGTCAGGGGCTGCCGCTTGCGCAATTCGCGCCCATGCGGGAGATCGGCATCGTATTTGGCGCGATTCTGGGTATCGCTGTGCTGAAAGGAAGGGCAGAGCGCCCGGCGGATCGCGGCGGCGGCGATCATCAACGCGGGCGTTGTGTTGCTCGGGATGTTCGGATGAGTTTCACGGGGGGTGGGATGCGCGGGTGATCATCCCGGAGACGTTTGTGGCGAGAATGGGCGCTCTGCACGGCCGTGCGGGCGAGGCGTGGGCAGACGGTTTGCCTGCGTTGCTGGACAGGTGTGCGACCCGTTTCGCCGTCCATCTGGAGACTTCTTCTTTTGCGAACCTGTCGTGGAATCTGGTCGTGCGGGCCAGGCGGCGCGACGGTGTGTCCGCTGTCTTGAAGATCGGATTTTCGCGAGACGAATTGGTCCGGGAACGGCGCGCGCTGGCGGAGTTCGCCGGGCGCGGGGCGGTCCGGGTGCTGGATGCGGACGAGGAAGCAGGCGCCCTGCTGCTGGAACGCGTCGAACCGGGGACGCCGCTGTCCGCGATCGAAGACGACCGACTGGCCACGGAGATCTTCTCGCGCGTGTTCCGGCGCCTGCACGGCCCTCCCTTTGCGGATTCCAGCTTGCATCGCGGCGGCAGCCCGGAGCTGGCTCGGGCAGGGGCTGGCTTTCCGTCCATCGAAGAGCACTTTGCGGCTCTGGCGCGCTACAGCCAGCGTTTCGTCGGGGGCGTCGGGGGCGGTGGGCCCTTGCCGGGCAGGTGGGTGGAGCGTGCGGGGGATGCCTTGGCGGAACTCGTTTCCTCCACCGGCGAGGGCGTGTTGCTGCACGGCGACCTGCATCACGGAAACATCCTGCGCCGCGCCGGCGGTCTGCGAACGGGCAACACCCTGCGGCAGCACGACATCCTGCGCCGCGACAATACCCTGCGGCAGCACGACAGTCTGCAGCGGGTGGCGCAGGAGAGAGCGGCGGAGTGGGCCGTCATTGATCCGAAAGGAATCGTTGGCGACGCGCACTTCGACGTGATCCAGTATCTGCTGAATTATCCGGCGCGCGGCGGCGATCCGTCCGTCGTGCTGAGGAGTCGCATTGCGCTTTTGGCGAGCCGCCTCGGCCTCGATCCGTCGCGCATTGCACAATGGGGCGTGGCGCGCGGTGTCCTTGAAGCCTGTTGGAGCCTGGAACACGGCGGCGACTGGGGCGAGGGCATACGGATCGCGGAGCGCTTTGCCGCCTGTCCTGTGTGACGGTGCAGGTCAGATCCGCGCCTCCGCTGGTCCGGGCGCTCCGCGGCAGTCCTGTTCTCCGGAGATCATGCCGCTTGATTCGGAGCGGGCCTGCGTACGACGGATCGCACAGTGCTTGGACAGAGCGCTGAGAGTGCGCACAGAGGAGGTGGAGGGATTGTACTTCAAGCCGAGGTTTGAGAACGATGTCCCGGTCTCCCTTCGCTCCTGAGCCGGGACAGTATGAGAACAACCTCTATATGAACGTATTCAAAAAGGGGTCAGGTAAGATTCGCGCAGTGCAAGGAAGCAGCCAGAAATGCGGACCGAGCGTACGTTTTCGGGTACGTGAGGGAGAATTTCTGGCGATGACGCAGCAATGCGCCGGGGAGTTCTGACCCCTTTTTGAACAACCTCTATAAGAGGCATGTGGCAGCCTGTC
>JAJZZT010000181.1 GCA_021797415.1 Bacillota bacterium | reverse complement strand
CCGGGCTGGCGGTGTTAGCCTGTGGAGAGGCCATAAGACCTGCTCAAAAGCTGAAAAGCCAACGAGAAGGCAAGCCTCGGCGAAGCAGGAAAGCCAACTAGCGATAGTTGGAATCCTCGTCCCTCGGGGCGAGGAGGATGTCAAAAACTCCACAAAGAGTGGCGAGGGATGGTGTGTCGATTCTGCCAAGCGTCTGAAATCCGGACATTTCGGCATATTGCGTAAATGGGGGATGCATGACAGCCATGGAAGCCCTGCCTTGTTTCATGGCCTCCAGTCTTTGCGGGGTTCCTCCGACTTCAAGAACGTCGTAAGAGAGTTCGGGGTGTTGTTTTTGCAGAAAGTCATACGCAAGGGTGGAAAATCCAGACTTCGAACTGTCTACGGCGAGCGTGTGCGAAGGAGCTGCTGGATCTGTTGTCAGCAAGGAGAGTGGTCCGACGGATCCGGAAAGAAAATTGATCAGACCTTTCGCATCAGGAAGGCGCAGGTTGTCAGGAGATGTGTGAATGATATCCACAGCGCCGTTTTGAAGCGCGGCAATCTGTTCATCCCTTGACCGTGTGAACAGAAGTTCAAGATCGCTCATCAAGTACAGGGGCAGGTTGTGTGCGCCGGGGAACACCAGCACGCGAAATTTTTTCATTACGGAACCCTCCTGATAGCTGGATGCTAACATTTTTCGACCCAAGGGGACATTTTATAAAGCGCCGCGAGAGGTGAACAACACCTCTCGCGGCGGCTGTGGCACAAGGCTCTGGCCGGCTTTGGCCGTGCGGTCTATGACAGTCTGTTTCCCATGCCGTACACGGAGCCCAGAGCCGCGCCGACCGCGCTGACGTACCGGCCGGATTGCGCCATCGCGACGGTGGCCGGGTGTTCTCGCGCGCCCATCCGGCGCGCCATCATTTCCTGCAAATTACCGTACAGCTCAATGAGGATATTTTCCTCATACCCGCCGAGCACGATGCGCGGGACATCCAAAATATTTACAATGGATGTCAGGCCGTAGGCCAGTCTCTCCGTGGCCCGGCGGATGAGGCCTGCATCGGCGGTGAGGCGGGGCCGCAAATCCGCCAGTGAACCCACCCCGGCGGCGCGCAGAATGCCAAGCGGCGAGGAGACGATCTCCATACAGCCCCGGTTGCCGCAGATGCACGGCTCTCCCTCTGAGTCAATGCCTACGTGCCCGACCTCCATACTGTGAATCTCGGGCAACTCTGCGATCGACCGTTCCTGCACGAGGGCGCCGCCGATGCCGCCGCCGAGAAAGACGTAGAGAAAGGCGTCGCCGGGATCGCGCCGGCTGTGCCACATTTCGCCCAATGCGGCGTACGTTGCGTTGTGGTGCGTGTAACAGGGTGCGGCGAGACGGCTGGAAAACAAGCGGGCAAACTGCTCGCTGTGGATCCACGGCATGGAGAACCTGGGCAAACCGAGGCCCACGGCCAGCAGTTCTGCTCGATCCGCCGCCACTTCCTCGCGCACCCGATCGATCATGGACTCAACCGCCGCAAATCCGCGATCCGCCTGCAGCCGTATCTCTCCGGTCCGGATCACACTTCCGTCAAATTTGCACAACGCCCACAGCACGTCATCCCGCCGCAGGACAACGCCCAGCAAACGGTATGCGTGACCCGCGATCAGCAGATCAATCCGGTTTCGCCCCGATCCCGGCGTGGGCTGCTCGCGTCCTTCCGTTACAAGATCCTGTGCGATCAGGCGTTTGACGATCTGCGTGACGGCGCTCGTCGTCAGGCCGGATAACTGCGCCAGTTCTGTCCGGGAGATGCCGCGGTGCTGGTGGATGATCCAGAATATTTTTCGTTCTCCGTCTGTCCGGATCGCCTGTAACATGACCATGTCCGCCTGTTCGACTGCCTACAACTTGACGGGCTGTCCGGAGGCGATCGACTGCAGAGCGGCGAGCGACATCCGCAGTAGATGCCGGCCCGTCTCCAGACCGGAGGGCGGCGCGGCGCGCAGGCCGTCCACGTAGTCTATGAACGCCTGGGCCTGCAGGGCGAATGTATTGGCTGCGCCAACCCGGATTTCTTTCACCGTATCGCCGAGATACAGTTGAAACGCTGTCTCGTCAGAAGAATAGATCGGCGTGAGTTCACCCGTGGCGCCCGCGTCGACGCCGCCTCGCGATCCGATGAGCCGCTCGCTGTGGCCCTTCATCTTCGTGTGGCTGGGCATGCCCCAGGATATCGTCATGGCCCCGGTGTCGCCGCTGTCATAGGTAACGACGATTGCGCCCGTATCGACGGCGCGGTGCTCGAATTGGGCCAGATCGGGATGGGAATGGGCCAATATGCCGCCTTGTGCGTAGATCTGCACGGGCTTGGCGTTCAGCACGGTTTCCCACAGCAAAAAGTTGTGGACGCACGTGTCGACGATCGGACCGTTGTTATTGTCCGCATCGTGCATGAACCGTTTCGGCCGGACTTCCGCCAGACCATCGGAATGGAACATCAGCGGCCGCCCCAACTGCCCGCTCTGGACCAGGTCGCGCAGCATTCCCACACCCGGCGACAGATTGCGCTGCTGTCCAACGGCAAATTTTACGCCGTACCGCGCGATGGCGGCTTCCATCTGATCCACCTCGTCAAGGTTGCGGGCGATGGGTTTCTCGCACAACACATGCTTGCCGTGTTCGGCCGCGGCGACTGTCACGGGGGCGTGCCAGCGCAGGGGAATGCAGATGTCGACGATATCGGCCGAACGGCTCTTCTCCAGGGCCTCGTGGTAGTCTGCGTATTCTTGGGCGATTTCCCATTTGGCGGCCAGGTTGTGCGCCCGTTCCGTGTCGATGTCGACGATCGCCTCCACTTCGCAACCGATTTCATGCCAGGCCCGGATGTGGTTGCCGGCCATGTCGCCTGCTCCAATCAGCAGGATCTTGTGTGTTGCCATGACGGTTTCCCCCTACTATTCGAAAATGTTTTCTGCCAGTCGGTATTCTCCGCCAGCCGGATCTCTGCCAGCCGATATCTCTGTCAGCCGCCGTTACACCCTTTGCTCCTGCTCAGACACCGCTTCGCGGAACTCGCGACGAGCAAAGGGTGTAACGGCGGCCCAGCGCACCGGCAGACTGCCTTGTTGCGGAACTCGCGACGAGCAAAGGGTGTAACGGCGGCCCAGCGCACCGGCAGACTACTCTGCCGCGGGTGGACGGTGGGCCGTCAGGAAGGCCAGGTTGGCCGTGGCGCTCTCGCGCGGGCCGATGGTGGTCTGGTCCTGTTCTGCGATCCACCAGGGCAGGTTCAGTCCCCGGATTGCCGGGATCGCTTTTTCCAATCCGATGTCCCCGGCGCCCAATTCGGTGAAATCGCCGTTGCGGAAGTCTTTCAGGTGCGCGTAGCGGATGTACGGGCCGAGATCGTCCACCAGTTCCTGCGGATCGACGCCTCCGCGCATCACCCAGCCAAAATCGACGGCCAGACCGAGATCGTCGGGCCCGGCGACGGCGCACAGTTCGCGCAACGCCTGCCAGCGATGGTCGATCTCATGCTGATGGTTGTGATAGAGCACGCGCACATGCAGATCGCCCAGACGTTGCTGCAGGTCGATCAGCAACCGGCCCACCGCGCGATACTCCTGAACATCCTCCAGTGCAACCTGACTGAGAAGCAAGAATTTGACGCGGGCGGCCTGCAGGGTGCTGTGCAGATCCTGCCAGAGATTTGCTTCCGCCAGAGCCGCCTGCGCATCCTGCACACCGCAGTGGGCAGCGATAAACTGGATGCCTGTCTCTGCGGACAGGTCACCCAGGATAGCGCGGGCCTTTCCGAGCGCGGTCAGGTTCGACTCGACTCCCTGATACCCGATCTGTGCCACTTCTTTCACGATACCGGCGTAATCGCCCAGCAATCGTTCTCTGCCCCACGTGATTGTCTGGCACGCAAACTGTGTCATGCGTGGCGTCCATCCTTTCCCTGTCTGAAATAGAGTGTAGAGTTTTTGCGCCTATATTCTAACTCAATAAGAAAATAAGAATCAATAGTTTGGATGAAGCTTTGGATAAATTCTCCGAACAAGAATTACGAAACAAGGATACGAAGCGGCGCGAAAGCGCCGGCCCGTCATGGAGCGGGCTGGCGCTGGAGAGGAGCGGGCTGGCGCTGGAGAGGAGCGGACTGGCGGTGAGGGGACAAAGAGTGTGTTCAGGCGTTGGTCGATTGCGCCCGCGGTTGCATCGTGCGCGCCGCAAACGCGCGGATAAACGTCTGAAACGCGAGCATGTCGCTTTTTTGCGAGAAATTGAACGCGGTCATGCCGGACAGTGCTTTCCGCTGCCCGGCAGTGACCCGCGAGCCGTGAAACAAGTCGGTCAGCGCAACCGGCATCGCGGAGACAAGCGGGCTGTCCGAACGCACGCCGTATTGCAGCGGAGTCATGAACTCCGCCCGCAGGTAAACGTTGTGGCCGCGGTATTTTGCGGCGAACAGGTAACTCACGTCGTAGTAGGCGTCCCTGACGCCGTGCAGTTGAGCGGGAGGAAGAAGGATGGCAAACGCCTGGGCGTTCACGCCGGGACGGACGGCGAATTGTTGCGTCCCCAGGACCTTGAACCCGTGAAAGAGCAGACAATTATTGACGCCGTACGTCTGCAGTGCGCTCAGGTTGTGCGTCCACCACTCCTCCGCCATGATGTATTGGCCCTGTGAACTATTGTAGGAAAACGCCTGGCAGAACGATCCGGGGCCGAGGATGCTGCTGTCGTTGAACAGTCCCAGCGAACTCCGGCTGTAGCCCGGAATGTTCGGCATGAGCGCCGCGAGATTGTCCGTTGTGACGGGGACGGGGGTGCCGAAAGAGCCTGCGCCCCATTGGTAGATCGGCCAGAGCATGACGGTGAGCGCCACCGTCCCGACGCCCGCGAAAAAGGCGCGCAGCAGGCCGGGACGCAGATTGATGCGAAGTTCGCGCACCGTCTTGCCGCGCAGTCCGAGCGGACGGCCGATGAGCATCAGGAGTACGAGCGCGGCGATGAACAGAACGATGCCGAGCACGGGGTGAAGGATGCCAAATGTGAAGCGGCTGCCTGCCCAGTGCGCCGACATCATCAGCAACAGCAGGCGCGCGAGATTCATCGCCACGGCCATCACCGCGGCGACGGCGACCAGGATCAACTTGCGCGGCAGCGTTCCTTCGAAAAGAACGAGGATGATGGGCAGGAGGATCAGCATCGCGAGAAAACTGTCGGAACCACTGCACACCGTGGAGATTTCGACCGGTATCCAGCGGCCCTGGTGGAGAATCGCGTACAGGCCGTATCCGGGTGCGACCTGGATCCAGGGGACCACGCGCGCAAATCCGTCGGAGACGTGAACGGCGAGATTCTCCAGGACGGGGTTGGAAAGATTCACGATGGTGGCGTAGAACGGCGGCCAACCAAGCGTCAGATAGGCCAGCGGCCGGAGCAGGCTCGCCGTCACGCGCACGCCGAACAGGACCCACGCCAGGGACAGCGCCCAGAGCGGCCAGAGCAACAGGCCTGCGGAGTTTCCGACAAATGTCCCCGACCAGACGGTCATGCCGCCCAGGAACAGCAGACCGGTGAAGACCATCAGGGGCACGCCCATGATGGCGCTCAACTCCGGATCATCGGTGCGGGGTTCCATGCGCAGCAGCGACCATGCGGCCCAGAAAAAGGCGAATGCCGGAATCCAGACGAGATAGGCGTATGGCGTATCGGCGAGCGCGTAGGCCCACAGCGGTTGCGCGAACGGCAGGACGGGAACTGCGCTGCACAGGATCCAGACGCCGACCCAGAGCAGCGGCGCGTCCTTCTTTTGCGCAAGCGTTGCGCCGCGACTGTCTTGGTGCGGGCTCCGCCGATTTGCGCCAACCTGGCCGGCTGACTCCGCGAAATAATCCACTGTGGTGAATCCTCCTCCATCAAGCTTTCCGGATTTTGACGACCAGTCCGGGCTGGCCGGCCGGCAGGTGGTAGATGCCGCGTTCGTTCAGCAGTGTGTCAGTGTATTGGTGAACGAATGTGAAGTAATTGTGCAGGTAGACGGACTGGTTTTCGCTCAGGGGCGCGACCGCCAGACGGGCGGGCGTCCCCGGATTGAGCAGTGTCTTCATGACGCCCGGCATGTTCGCGATGAGGGGATTGCCCGATCTGACGTTCATCTGCACGGGCGTAGCGACCTCGGAGCGAAGATAGGCCGTGCGCCCCCGGTACTTCGTTGTGAAAGAGTACACCGTGTCCACGTAGAGCGCCCGCGGTCCGCCGAGCGTGAGCGGCGGCAGGAGCACAGAGTACGCAGTGGCCTGGATGCCCTTGGCAATCGTGATCACGCTGGCGGCAATGATCTGCGAGCCGTGGAACATCAGGCAGTTGTTCTCGGGATAACCTTGGAGCGCCAGCGGCTGATAGGTCCACCAGAGTTCGGCCATGATCTGGTCGCCGAACAGCGTCCGGTACGACATCGCGGTACTGGTCGCGCCCGGTCCGAGGACGGACGCTTCGTCGTAATTGCCGATCAGGGATCGCTGCCACCCGAAAATCGGGGGCATCAGCCGGGCGAGGTTGCTCGTGCTGACGGGGACGGGAGACGACTCTGTGCCGGGAGCGCCCTGGTACAGCGGCCACAGCAGGGCTGTCAGGACACCGAAGGAGAGCAGTGAAAGACTGAAGCGCGCGCCGCCCGGCTTGCGCAGGAAGGCGCTGCGTTGAAATTTGCGGTGCGTGAGCCCGATTCGTTGGGCGAAGCGGATGATGACCATCATCATGAGGATGAAAAGGATGATTCCGAGAACGGGATGAAGGATGCCGAGCGAAAAGTTGGGTCCCAGCCCATGAATCGAACCGATGATGATGAGCAGGCGGGCGACATTGCCCAAAATGGCGAGTATCGCGGCGAGCGCGACGCAGATGAGTTTTTTCCAGGCCGGGCCGAGAAACGACACCATGATGACGGGAAACAGGATCACGACGGCCAGCAGGCTGTCCGCGCCGCTGCAGACGGATGTCACGTAAACCGTGATGGCCCGGTGCAGTCCATAATCGACATTGTAAGCCCCGACACTAGCGCCCGTGTGCAGCCAGGGGAGCGCATGCGCCATGGCAATGATCACGCGGTTGGCGAGGTTCTCCAGAACCGGGTTGGTGTAGCTGACGATGCTGCTGTACAGGGGCGGCCAGGACAGCCACAGATAAACAAGCGGGCGTGCAAGATAGCGCGTGACGCCGACGCCAAACAGCAGCCAGGCTAAACCAAGCGCCCAGAAAGGCCAGATCAGGAGCCCTGCGCTCTGCGTCACAAACTCATACTGCCAGTTTGGCTGCAATCCGGCGACGAGCAGAATTCCCGCGAGCGCCATCACAGGAACGCCGACGATGGCGTTCAATTCCGCGTCGTCGTTGTACGAGAGCGCGCGGCGCAGTGTCCAACCCGCCCAGGTGAAGGCGAACACAGGGATCCAGATCAGGTAGGCGTAGGGCGTGTCATCCAGCGTTGCGGTCCACAGCGGCGCCGCATAGGGGATCAGCGGGATCACGCTGGCGGCAATCCAGGAGTAGATCCAGAACAGGGATGTCGTCCGATTGCGGGCGCCGGAGTTCATTTTCCAGGGCACGCGCCTGCTTTTCTGTTGTGAAAGGGATCCTTGTACAGCCATCTGTGAGCCTCCTCGTGGAATGCGGGCGGCTGTGGAGCGCTTTGTTGGGGTCGCAGCGCTCCACAAGCTGCCGTCAAACAAGATCAGGTCACTGCGCCTGCGCGGCGACGGCGGCGGGAAAGATACCAGACGCCCAGCATGCCAAGAGGCAGTGCGGCCGCGAGGGCCACCTCGGGCAGCGTATCGATGAGCGGTCCGTCGATCGTGATGCCGAGTCCACCGTTTGCACCCGTATAGGAGCTTTCGATGTACACCGTCTGAGCATGGCCGTAGTTCGGCACCGGCACGCTGTAGGTCGTGCCGGACGACAGCGTCCCGGTTTCCGCCATCACGTCCGCCGGATTGTTGTCACCCGGAATGACAAAATCGAATTCCAGGGTGGACGGCGGAGTGAGCGCCGAATCGAAGTTCGTGATGGTGACAGGAATCGATGTCGTATTGGCCGGAATCTTCACCGCGTTGGTGGTGGGAAGATTCAGCGGGAAGACGACTGGCGTCGCAGCAAATGCCGGAATCGCCGCGGCCAGAGGCGCCGCCACGATCGCTCCTGCAATCAGTCCCAGCTTCCATCTCATCAAGGTTGTTCCCCTCCTTTCCTGCCGTGATGTCATGATCATCCGCCGGGAAATTCTGGCGAACGGTGGTGACGTGCACTCCCACCTGATCAAATAGGATTATATCGGCAGTCTGCGGAAAAGTAGATGCCCGAGGCGACAAATCTTGTTAAAAATTGCTTGCACAACCTAAGTTTCTTAAAGAAGTTTTTGCGGGTTTTACTGTGCGGTCCGCAAAGATGATCGGATAGTGGCATCTGATCTAATTTCTAATGAAGGAAGGGGGCGCTGTCCTCGCGCCGTTCCCGGTGAATGCGAAGCCCGGCCGCGGCAAATGGGCGGCCGGGGAGAGGCGGTGGAGTTAAAGTTTCCTTTAAGAGGTTGTTCAAAAAGGGGCAGAGCTCCCTGCTGAAATTTGGGTGATCCCATGTCCCGTTGCACTGAGCGGGTCTTACATGCCACCTTAGGGAACACGTTATTTAACCCTGGTTTGCTGTACATCTTCTTGTCAGTTGCCGAGCGCCAGGGAGAAGACATGGAGTTGTCCGCCGTGCACCACCTTCGGCAGTGTGATGCCGGATACGGTCAGCCCTGGTTTCACGGGAACCTGGGTGAAAAACACAAAGGTGTCCACGTGGTTGTACAACCGCCCGCCGTCCGAATCTCGATAGTGGGTGGTGGCGACGGCCCAGTTGCTGAACGCCGGATGGGTCAGCGCGCCGCCGTTCATCGTCCAGTCGGTGAGGCCGAGCAGAACGGCGCTCCACGTGTGGTTGGTGTAGTGGATGACGGCCACGCCGTGGGATGAACCGTTGGTTGCGGCGCCCAGGATGCCGATGTACCCGCCTTTGCCGGAGAGCGGGATCGTCTGCCCCTCGGCGACGATGTTGTCCGGGCGTCCGGCGAAGTCGGCCGGCCATGTGAAGTGGAAGCCGTGAAAAGTGATCTGGCGCCCCGGCGAAAGTCCGGCCGCCGCCAACTGTTGCGTTGAGTAGCTGTTTTCGCTGCCGTCAAAGTTGGCTCCGATCGCGGCGTGATCGAGGCCGATTCCCACATTGTTGAAATAAGGAAGAAGGCTTCCGGGCAGGGAGACCTGTAGCCTGATCGCGCCGGCCGGTTTCGGGTGCGGCATTTTGAGCGACGTGACGGGCCGGGTGAAAAACTCAATCTGGTAGTCGCCCTGCGGCGCGCCCGCAGGCACGTCGACGGCGTACTGTCCGTGGTTCCGGTACACCACGCGAGGCGAGAAGCGGGGGACAGTTGGCGTCACGAGCGGATACAGGCGTCCCACGCCGTCCTGGTTCGCGATGTCGATGATGGTGGAGTGGCCGGGACGCACGGTGAACAGCACGCTGCTGGTGAGCGGTTCGCTTGCCTCCTGCCCGCCTGCGGTCGCGGCGAAGGCGGGTGCCGCGCCGGCGAGCGCGCCGCACGCAAGCGCAAAAGACAGCGACGCGGCCAAACCGGACAATCTTCTATTGGTCAATCTGGATTCCCCCCAAAGGATGAGTCCTCGGGGAC
>JAJZZT010000263.1 GCA_021797415.1 Bacillota bacterium | reverse complement strand
GGTGCAGGACGACATCGGCGTTCAGATAGTAGAAATCCCCCTGCGGAAGCACCGCCAGCGCGTACGCCAGAGAGAACAGAGTGTTGGTCGTTTCATAGTCAATATTTTCTATGAAAGAAAAGTTCAGATGAGACCAGCGCGCTAACACATGTTCCTTGATTTGCTCCCTTTTGTAGCCGACCACGACAGCCACGTTCCGGACGCCGATCGCGTACAATGCGTGCAATTGCCAATCCAGTATGGTGCGCGCGCCCACCTGAAGCAGGCACTTCGGGCGTTCCTCCGTCAGCGGGCGCAAACGCCGCGACATCCCTGCGGCCAGAATCACAGCATGCGGTGCACGACTCACCCCGTTTCATCCTCCTCGATTCTGGCGCCGCCACAATCCATAAGATTCCTCCAAGAATCATAATACACACATATTGTCTTGTGTCCAGTGGAACTTAATCCTGATAGTCCAATGGGAACGAAAGGTGATCGCCGCGACACAAAAATGTCATTGGCGCACCCCGCATCCGGGTAAATTGCCCAAGTCCCGCACAGTCCCGGCACTTGTGTTTGCGCCAGGGCTGTGGCATCGTACAGATGCGGCGACTGTGCGGCGCCGCTCATGCACGTCACGGGGTGGGACGCAGGACGATGAACGAACTCCAGACAGCCAGCAGATTTTCCCCATACATACACTTCAATCGCGAGGAATGGGCGGCGCTGCGCGAATCGTCCACGCTCGTCCTGTCAGAAACGGAACTCGCCGCCTTGCGCGGCCTGAACGAACCGGTGTCGCTCGACGAGGTTTCGCAGATCTATCTCCCGCTCGCCCGTCTGCTGCACCTTTACGTGATGGCGGCGCAGCGGCTGTTTGAGGCGACGCACGTTTTTCTCGGCACGGCCGCCCACAAGGTGCCTTACATCATCGGCATCGCCGGCAGCGTGGCGGTCGGCAAGAGCACGACGGCGCGCATCATCCAGGCGCTGCTCGCGCGCGGGCCCGGCGCGCCGAAGGTCGATCTGGTGACGACGGACGGTTTCCTGTACCCCAACCGCGTCCTAGAACAGCGCGGCATCATGGATCGCAAGGGCTTCCCGGAGAGCTACGACATCAAACGGCTGATCCGCTTTCTGTCGGACGTAAAATCCGGCCGCCCGGAGGTGGAGGCGCCTGTGTATTCGCACCTGGAATACGACATACTTCCGGACGAACGCCTCGTCATCCGTCGGCCCGACGTCATGATCCTCGAAGGGCTGAACGTCCTGCAGACCGGCGTCTCGCGCGGTTTGGGACAGATTCCCCCTGTTTTTGTTTCCGATTTCTTCGACTTCTCCATCTATGTCGACGCGCCGGAGAGCCACGCCCGCCGCTGGTACATCGAGCGCTTCCAGACCCTGCGCGTCACCGCGTTTCGTATGGAGCGGTCGTATTTCCGGCGCTACGCGAGCCTCTCACAAGAGGAGGCCGTCCGGGTGGCCGGCGACATCTGGGACCGGATCAACGGCCTCAACCTCAGGGAGAATATCGCTCCCACCCGCAACCGCGCCGATCTCATCCTGCAAAAAGGTGAACACCACGCCGTGCTGGGCGTCAATCTGCGCAAGCTGTGACGGGGTCGATCGCATCCCCGCCCGTCCCTCTGGCCATTCCCCCACTCAGGAAAAATATTGTTTGCAACCCATGAAACTTTTTCCTTTCCATTTCGTCTATATTTATGTACTGGATTGCACGCCGGCCGGAATACACCCGCCGCGTGTCGCGCGCACGGACCGGTCCTCGTCCCGCCGGTCCGGCGCCGCAATCCTGCGCGTTCTTCCGCGTTCACGCGCGGCAGTTTGACAGAGGGGGTTTACATAGTTTGAACAACCGCATGAACATCGCTCGGGCGTCCGCGCTTGCCCTGCTTTTGGCACTGGCGCCGGGAGCCGCGTTTGCGCAAAGCGGCGCACAGACGCACAGCGCCGCGGGAGGCCTCACCGGCGCGCAGGCTCAGACGATCGCGCAGAAACTGCTCCCGATCCCGAAGGGCTACATCGCGACGGGAACCTTTTCGCAGTCTTACTTCTCACCCGGATACGGACAGGTCTATACGGTCATGTTCCAAAAACCGCAGACCTCGTCGTTACAGGGACCGATCGGCTCGGTCCAGGCCACGGTGGACGCCCGGACAGGACAGATTGTGCAGTATTCCCGGTACCGTGCGACGCTCCAGTTCCCGCCCGCACACGCCCTGTCACAAAGCGCGGTGGACCACATCGCAAGCACTTGGCTCGCCAGGCTGAATCCCCGGCATGCGCAGTTGACCCTGATCCAGTCCAATGGATGGGGGTGGGCACTGACCAACTCGGTTCGGTACTCATTGACTTTCGAGAACAGTGTGCACGGCTTCCCGGTCGCATTTCAGAGCGCCACCGTCTCGCTCAACGCAGAGGGCCAACTCGTGGGCTACCAGTCTGACTGGCAAAACGCGGTACTGCCCGCTCCCCCCGCGTACGTGCAGCCGCAGCCGACGGCCGAGCAGTCCTACATCAAGGCGCTGCAACTCAGCCTGATGTACGTGGCGCCCTTTAATCCGTTTGCCATGATGTCCGGATCGAACGTGCTCGCCTACGAACCCACGACAAATGCTCCCGACCTGTCGATCGGCGAAGCAATCACGCAACCCGTCCCTTGGATCTCCGCCTCGACAGCCGAGGCCCTGAATGCATACGGCCAGCCATTGGCGCCCGTCGCGCCCTATACGCCGTTCGTGAAAGGCGGCCCAACCCAATTACCCTACGCGCACCGCAAGCCGCTGTCAAAACAGCAGTCCGAGGCGTTGGCCAAAGCGGCGGTCCCCGCGGGCTGCACACTGGTGAACAGCAATCAGTCGCCCTTCATGAAAACCCCTTCCGGCACTTCTTCGCTCATTTGGAATTTCACCTTCCAGCTAGCCGGAAAGCCGTCTTACTCCGTCACCGTCGATCCCCTGTGGCACACGATTTTGAACATGAACCAGTTTTTCTACCAGTCATCCTCCGGAATATCTGCGCCGCAGGGCGCCGGCGCGACGGCGCACGCGCGCAGCCTGTCCAGCAGCCGGCTCACGGCCATCGCCACAGCTTACGTCGAAAAACTCAACCCACAATCCACGGGCGCTCTCGCGCAGCGTCCAGCGATGGGATTCGGACAACCGGGCAGCGCCAACCGCTCTTTCATCTTTTTAGACCACGGCATTCCCGTACAAAACGCGGTCGTCCAAGTCATGCTGGACCGTTCGACCGGCACGGTAACGGGGTATTTTACCGGCTTTCCCCAAACGCCGTCCATCACCCCGGCGCCGGGCAAAGTGATCCCGCTCGCGCAGGCGCAAGAAGCGTACGCCAAAAAGCAGCCCGTGCACCTGGAATACGTGCTGCCCCTGCGCCAAAACCCGTCCGTATCGTCGTCCACCTACACGGCGGGGAAAAATCCGTGGACATTCTCATCGCAGGCCATACTGGTCTATGTCCCCATGCCGTCCGGTCCATCGCAATTTCTCAACGCCGAGACCGGCCAGTGGCAATCCTTTCAGACGACAGACAGTTCCATACCGGCCGACATCAAGGGACACGCTGGCGAACAGGCGATGCTCCTGCTCATACGAAGCGGTGCGCTTGCGGTGCAAAAAGGCAGGGTGCACCCCGACGCCACGGTGACGCGCGGAGCGTTCATCACGCTGCTCGTGAAGGCAGGCAACCACTTCGCAATGGGCAACCAGCAGGCGCAGGCATTCTCGGATGTCTCGCCGGACAGTCCGGATTACTCCGCCGTCCAGCAGGCCGTGCAAGACGGCATCCTGCAACCCGGCGGCGCCTTCCATCCAAACCAACCGCTCACACGCAATGACGCCGCACGCTGGCTGGTCGCCTATCTCGGATACCAGGATCTCGCCGGAGAGAGCGGGCTGTTCCAGTTGCCCTTTCACGACACATCCGCCATCCCTGCAAACGATCGGGGAGACGCAGCGATCGCGTCGCGTCTTGGCCTGATCGCACCGCAAAGCGGAAACTGGGACGGAGCGCGTCCGCTCACGGTCGCCCAGGCCGCCGTCGCCGTGGTAGCCGCGCTGCAGTTTCAAGCAGGCCAAACGGGCTAATTGAGGGAAAACGACATTTCGGGCCTCCTTTCTGAACCCCCTGCTGCTTGAGTAAGACGACAGGGGCATTGTCGGAATCATTCGGGTGTGTTACAGTCATACTTATAAAGCGGAAGGGCGTTGGCTGCGAAAACCAGCCCTTCCGCCGGGAAGCTAGGAACGGTCTTTACGGTGTCCGCCGTGGCCGTTCCTTCGCGTTTTCTCCCCTTGCCGCTTGGCCAATCGCTCTTCCCGTGCTGCCGCCACTTGAGACCAAGCAGTGAAGCACGTTCCAATCGACCCCGCCAAACTGAGCAACAGTTCGATAAAACGCACTCCCCTCACCTCCTTTCAGCCAACGGCGTCAGGAGGAAGGCGGAAGTACACCCTTCCGAGGATCATTCTACCAAACTTGCACACGCCCATGGGTTGGGCAATCAGATCACCTTTTGTTCCCCTCGCGCCAACCGCTCCTGCAATTCCTGCAAACCCCGTTCAAACGCCGAAAGTCTCGCCTGATTCACGTTCACCATCAGGCGGTGCTCGATCCGCGATTTGGTCACGTAGAACTTTAGATGACTCGCGTACGCGGTGACAAACACGGCCGCATCCGCCCCTTGAATCCGGCTGCGCAGGCTGCGGTCCTTCTCAAAGCCTGGCACAGAGGTGGTTCAAAAAGGGGGATCCCATTTCGAAGTCAAGGTTCATCCCCCCATATTCTATGTCGCTCCAGGAACGTACGGCGTGATTGAAAATTCACGTCAGCCGTCCCGCCCGCCAAAGCACGGTTCGAGCCTGCGGTAGACCTCCTGAAACCGGCCGAACTGCTCCGCGTAGATCCGCACACGCTCTTCCTGCGGCTCAAACCGCGTGCGCACCCGCACACAGGATTGCACATCCTCCAGCCGGCGGTGTTCTCCCAGCGCGAAAAACCCCCAGTGCGCCGCCCCGGCTCCGGACACCTCCTCCTGCTCCGTCACTTCGACCGGCGTCGCGAGCACATCAGCGACAAGCTGACACCAGAGGGGGGAGTAAAACAGGCCGCCCGACGCCCGCACAACCGCTCCCGCGCCAGAAGAAGAGAGTTGCCCGGCATCCCACTGCCCGGCATCCCTGGAGGGGACGCTCCCCATATCCGGCGGGACAGACAGCAGGTCGTGGATGGATCGCAGGGCGAATGCCACCCCCTCAATCCCCGCGCGCAGCATGTGCGCCCTGCTGTGCCGGACATCAAGGCCGAACAGCACACCGCGCGCCCGCTCATTCCAGTGCGGCGCGCGCTCGCCGGCCAGATACGGGAGAAACAGCAATCCATCCGCCCCCGCCGGAACGGACTGCGCCACAGAAAACACTCCCATCACGCCATCCCCGCCGCCGCCCCCTGCCGGAACGCCGATCTGCGCCGCGAGCCAGGACAGGGCGAGCCCGGCGTTGTTCGTGGCTCCGCCGGCCACCCAATGATCCGCATCCAGTATGTAGGAAAATGTTCGCGCCTGCGGGTCCAGCGCGACGCCCGGCGTCATTTTGCGCACGGCGCCGCTCGTACCCGCCGTCACCGAGTACATGCGCGGGCCAAAAACCCCCGATCCCACCGTCGCAAGCAATCCGTCCGTCGCCCCGACGACCACGGGCAACGGTTCCGGCAGGCCGAGATGCTGCAGCCATTGTCCGGACGATACCGTCATCTGCGTGGTGCAGGGGACAAGCTGCCCCAGTTGCGGCTCGCGCACTCCGGCCGCTGCCAGCAACTCCGCGTCCCACCGCAGCGTGCGGAGATTGAGCAGTCCCGTGGCGCCCGCGGTCGCGCGATCTTCCACATGGCGGCCGCACCACTCGGCCAGCAGCCACTGCTTGAACGACACGAAGCGCGCCGCCTGCTGAAATCCCGGCCACGCATCGCGCAACCAGCGCAGTTTGGCCGCGGGCAGCATGGGGTGCATCGGCACGCCCGTCCGCTCATACAGATCGGGGAATGCCGCGCGCAATGCGTCCGCCTGTTGCGCCGCGCGGGTGTCGGCCCACGTCATCATGGCCGTCAAGGGGCGATTTGCCTCGTCAACGGCAAAGATGCCGTGCATCACGGACGAAAAAGACAGCGCCCGCAGGCGGTGGCCGTCCGCTCTCGCCTGCGCGGCGGCCGCCCGCACCACATGGGCGACGGCCTCCGCCAGTTCAAATGGGTCCTGTTCAGCATAACCGGGTTCCGGAAAACGGTGCGTCACGCCCCGCCGGCAGAGCGCGTGGACCGCTCCATCCCATCCGGCCGCCAGCGCTTTGACGCCGGTTGTCCCGATATCAATTCCCAGCACGACATCCGCCATACCCAGCCTCCTTCGAGCAGACCCACGCACAAAACCGGGCGCGGCCGTTGACAGCATTGTACCGTCCACAAAGACCGTTCGGCCACTTTCCCGCTTTCCAACCGGAACTCACTGCGAAGCATCGTAGTATCCCGCTCTTCGCACCGCCGATACCGGCATTTTTTTGTACAACTCCGCAATCACGGCGCGCAGCCGCTTCAGATTGAGACTGGGATTATTATTCATAACCCAACAACTGCTCAGCTCTTTTTCTGCCAAAACGGTGAACTGCCATTCGCGCTGCACTTTTTTACGTCCGAACACATTCGGATAGGGCAGATCATAGCTGAATCCATACAGAGCTTCCGCAATGCCGTAGAGGTGCCGCACCCCGATCTTCTCCAGGGACAGGTCGGCGGACTGTAAGAACGCCGCGGCTTGAGCGACGGTAATCGCCCGGTCGGACAACGGGTTCTCTGGAATGGGCAGTGAAACAGCAGTTTCTAACATAGAATCCGCCTGACTGAACTCACTCTGGCCAATGCTCAGAATTTCCGCCCGTTGCCGGTGAATGAGATACGCGATACTGCCAACCAGTACAAGAACCAATGCCGCCGCGATGAATCCACAGGTTCTCCGCTTCACGATCGCTATTCCTCACTTTCTCGATTTTATTTCATATAAAGATTATAGATTCTTGTTCTAGATTCAGATATGTATATTACCTAAATGACAGGTATATTACAAAAATGATAGCATATTCTACATCAATCTGGATGTATTATGATGAGTTAATCCAAAATTCGGCGGGCGCGCTTCTTGTCGTATAATGATGTCGGGCCATGTCACCGGTACGCCGGCGTACCATCCGCAGAGCGAAGAACCGCGCCGACGGACAACAGACCATCAAGACAATAAACCGGCCAAAGCAAGACAAGAACCCGGCCAAAGCAAAACCATAAACCGGCAAAAGGATGTGGAGCATCATGGAATACCGCATGCTCGGCAACACCGGGCTCAAGGTGAGCGCGGTCAGCTTCGGCACCTGGGCGATCGGGGGATCGTGGGGCAACGTCGATGAACGGACGGCCCTGGACGGGCTGGCGCGGGCCATCGATGCAGGCGTGAACTTTTTCGACACCGCCGACGTGTACGGCGACGGACGCGCCGAACGGCTGCTCGCCCAAGCCACACGGGGGCGTGAGGACGAGATCCACATCGCCACCAAGTTCTGCCGCAAAGGGGACATCCACGATCCGGCCACGTACTCACTCGGAACCGTGCGCGCCTACTGCGAGGACAGCCTGCGCCGGCTCGGGCGCGAGGCGATCGACCTGTACCAGGTGCATTGCCCGCCGCGCGCGGTCATCGAACGGGGCGAGGTGTTCCATGTGTTGGACGAGCTCAAGCGCGAGGGGAAAATACGCCACTACGGCGTCAGCGTGGAAACGGTGGAGGAGGGACTGCTGGCGATCCGGCACACCGGCGTGGCCGCCCTGCAGGTCATCTTCAACATCTTCCGCCAGAAACCGGCCAAGGAACTCTTCCCGCACGCCGGCGCGCAGGGCGTCGGCATCCTCGTCCGCCTGCCGCTGGCGAGCGGATTGCTCACGGGCAAGTTTAAGCCTGACGACACTTTCGCCAAGGACGACCACCGCAACTTCAACCGCGACGGCCAGGCATTCAACGTGGGCGAGACGTTCGCCGGCCTGCCTTTTGCCAAAGGGGTGGAACTGGCGGAGCAGCTTCGTCCGTTCGCCGGCGGCCGGGGCAACATGGCGCGCGCCGCCATGCGCTGGATTCTGGACGACGCGCGCGTCTCCTGCGTCATCCCCGGATTCAAGAACGCCGCCCAGGTGGAGGACAACCTCTCCGCGCTCGACGTTCCCCCGTTTCGCGCGGAAGAACACCGACAACTGGAAGATTTCTACGAATCGCAGGTCAAGCCGTTTATCCGCGGCCCGTATTAGAAGACATGGGCGGCGCATCCGCCGCCAGAAGAAAATCCGGTAGGCCCGCGCCGCGCAAATGCCGCGCAGACGACAGCCGCAGACAGCGGCGGCGCGGGCCGGGCATCCCGGATCAGACAAGGGGTTCCGCCAACATGCGCAATTCAATGCCAGTCTATCTCGCCATCATGACCGCCGTCGCCCTCGGCGCGCTCGTGCTCACGGCCATCCTGCTGCACAATGCGGGACCACGCGGCGGAAACGCCCGGGCGCCGCACAAAAGTCCGCCGGCGGTGAGTTCAGCCGCCCATCGCCGTTGACGAGGAACCAGCCGAAGACATGGCCCCTGTGTAAAAGTCGACTTTTGCGACATTGGACAGCAGCGTCATGCCGTGAAACACCGTGCCGATATTCGTGTTGGTCGGGTTGGCGGGCAACACCGCCGGGGCGTCGCCCTTCACGACATACGCGCGAAGGCAGGGCATCTTGATACTGGAGAACAGCGGTTTTCCGACCAGCCACTCGGCGTCGATCACCTCGCTCCCAGAAAGGTTCCAGCGCACCCCGATCATCTGGAACAACCCTGCGATGTTTTTCATCGGCCCGCCGATCTTGCCCGTCGTCCCCGTATCCGTCACGACAAGGCCTGGAAAATAGTAATTGGGACCCGGCTTGAAGTACTGGCTTGTCGGAGTGACGAACGCCGGATGCACCGTGACCTCTTTGGCGTACTTTGCGGGAACGGTGATCTGCACCCCGACCACATACATGTCCGGAGGCACCGTGTTGCCCTGCGTCGGTGAGGTGATCTTGACGGTCGCCATCTGCGTCCCCGCAGCGGCCATCATGCTGGTATGCCGCGCCGTAGTCTGCGCGAAAGCGGGCGCCGCGCCCGTCGTTATGACCGCCAGCGCGGCCAGCGTGGACGCCGCAAGCGCGAGTCTGCCCTGAAGTGTCATATGCGATGCCTCCCTGAATATTCTGTGTCCGCAGCCGCATGAACGATCGTCCGCGAGGCCGCTTTCGTACTGTACATACGATCCGTCCGCCAAAACGGTTTTATCCCTGAGACACTACGGCCACTATCACGCCGACGCATTCATATCGGTGCGCGCGATGCGCGGCGCTCCCACGGCGGGACCGGCGTGAAACAGCGTTCCGTCCATCGTGTGCCGCGCGGTGCGCCATGCGACGATCAGGAAGCAGCCCCAGAGAATGACCAGTTGCACCAATCCAGCGACGGCGAAGAACTCGCCTCCGACGAGATGGTTCAGCGCATAGGTGCCCGACGTGAAACTGCCGATCGGAAACACGTAGCTCCACCAGCCCAATGTGTACTTGATGCCGTCGCCGCGCCGCGTGAGATGGTGCAGGGAGTACACCGCCGCGATCACGATCCACCACAGGCCGACGCCCCACATGGCGCTT
>JAJZZT010000507.1 GCA_021797415.1 Bacillota bacterium | reverse complement strand
CAATGCGGAAAGGACTATAACCCTTCATCCGAACGGAGTATCATAAGAGCGTGTCGGACTATCTTTCAGAGGTTGTTCAAAAAGGGGCAAGAACTCTTTGGCGCATGGCTGCGTCATCGCCAGAAATGCTCCCTCACGTACCCCAAAACGTACGCTCGGTCCGCATTTCTGGCTTGCTTCCTTGCCCTGCGCGAATCTTACCTGTCCCCTTTTTGAACAGGCTTTTTCAGGTAGGAATGGACAGGGAATTTTATCACAGATTCCCCATAATCCGCAGGGGAGAGGGATGTCGAAATGACCAGCGAACCGATGATGCGACCCGGACGGGCGTTTGGCGATATGGCGATGATGGCGGAGGGCCTGAAACGGTCGAGCGAGAGTATGGATGTCACCCAATCGCCAATCTATCAAGAAGTGATGGCGCAGCTCGCCGGGGAACGGACCGTGCTCGACATCGGCGCCGGAGTGGGGCGGTTCACCGGTCCGCTTGCGAAAGCGGAGTGCCGTGTCACCGCGATTGAACCGTCGGAGGAGATGTTGTCGCATCTGAACGATGCGCTCCGGCAACGGGACGTGGCGGACCGCGTCACGGTCATCCAGGCGGCGTGGCCGCTTCAGGATTCGCTTCGGGCGGAGGTCGTACTGGCCGCGTTTGTCATCCAGTTCTCCGAGAATGTGGCCGGGTTTGCGCAGGCCATGGAGCGGGCGGCGAAACGGCGCTGCGTTATCGCGGTCCATGTCGATCCTCTGATGGGATTCCTGGCGCCGCTGTGGCCGCTGTTCCGTCCCCATGAATCACCACCGCACATGCCGGTGTTTGCCGACATTTATCCCCAACTCCTGAACGCGGGGATCATGGCGGATGTGCGCATCTTCCCAGAGCCGTTTGGTCCACGCTGGTCGGACCCGAAGGAGGCCCTTCCGATGCTGGCGCGCAGACTGCGAATTGAAGGCGACGCGGAGGCGACGGAGCGCTTGAACCAGATCCTGCAGGAGCGGCGCGAAGAGTTCATGCAACCCCGAACCCATCGGGTGGCCCTGATCTCATGGGCGCCCCGGGAACAGTGAAGACCCTATCCCTCATCATTTTCGGAAACAGGGAAGACCTCATCCCTCCTCCTTGCCAAGCAGGTCGCGCAGCGCGCTGCGCAACTCGGGATGGCGGAATGTGAACCCGGCGCGCAGCGCCTTTTGCGGGATCACCCGCTGGCCGGTCAGGATCATGTCCGCTTTTCCTCCCAGGGCGGCGCGCAGCACCCATGCGGGCGTCGGCAGCCAGTGCCGGGTGTGCAGGACGGCGGCGATTTCCCGGCCTAGTTCATTCATCGTGACCGGGTCGGGCGCCGTGATGTTGACCGGGCCGGACAGGTCCGCGCGATCGAGCAGCCACAGGAGAAGCGCGATCGCGTCGTCGATGTGGATCCAGGAGACAGCTTGGACGCCGCTGCCAAGCGGTCCCCCGGCATGCAGGCGATAGGGCAGGACGAGCGGACCCAGCGCGCCGCCGCTGCCAAGGACCACGCCGAACCTGGCCAGGACGACGCGCACGCCTAAAGGCTCAACGGCGCGGGCGGCCTGCTCCCACCGCGAACACACGGTCGCCAGAAAATCAGGCGCGGCAGGCCCGTCCTCTTCAGTGAACGTGCGCGAGGGGCTCGTACCGTAATAGCCGACGGCCGACGCACTCACCAGGACGGCGGGGCGCACTGCGCCGCGTGTGATGGCGTTGGCGACGGCCTCGGTCGCGCGCAGGCGGGTGTCGAGGATCTGCCGTTTTTGCGCGGCTGTCCAGCGCCCCTTGCTGATGGACCGGCCTGCGAGATTGACGACAGCCGCCGCGTCATGGCTGTCCGGTCCGGCGGCGGCCAGTTCTGCGTAGGTGATGGACCGCACGGCCGCCTGTGGCGGGCCAGACTTTGCCTGTCCCTGATGCCGCAGGTGAATGACGCCGAATCCGCGCGCCGCAAGGGCCTGCGTCAAGCGTGTGCCGATGAAGCCCGTACCGCCCGCGATCATGATATCCGCCACTGTGACGCACTCCTTCGCCGCTTTGTCGCGCTGCGCGGATTTTGACATTAGCCCGGAACCCGGCGGCGTCATTGCGCGGTCAGTTTCAACAGGGTGTTCGCCTGTTTCTGGAATTCATAGCCGACCCGAACCTCCTGTGCCCGCCAGCCAAGACCGGAGGCAAAGGAGATCAGGTCATCCATGTGGGGATATCGTCGGCTTTCCAGATCCACGGTGGGGAAGATGCGGACCTCCTCCCGCGTCACCCGCATCAGTTCCGCCAGCGTGGCGAGGTGAAAGGCGTGGTCCAGCCTGTCCGCGTACATGAACAGAAAGTGCGCGGACAGCGTCAGGTCAAACTGTCCGTCGGCAAACGGCAATTCGGGCAAGGTCGCGGGCACGTAGCGCTCCCGCCCGTGCGCGCGCATGTCTGCGATGGTTTCGGCGAGCGCCGCGCTGCGCGCCGCTCTCAGTTCGCCGACATTCCTGAAATAGCCCCATTCGTACTGCCGTTCCGATGCGTCCATGGACTGCATGACGTGTTCGAGATCCCGTTTTCCTTTGGGTTCGAGCTCATCCACCGGATGGCGGTAGGCGATGTCGGCCGCCGTTGCGGCGATGCCGCGGCGATTGGCGCGGGCGGTGAATGCGCATGCGCCCGCAGGGCAGTCGAGAATGGTGCGTTGCGCCATATCCTCTGGCGAAAGGTCGAACATGAGCAGGTACTCCTCCCATGTCCGTCCGAGAAATACGATGCGTTCAAGGCCCAATCCCGCGCTCGGCTCTTCCTGGCTCGTCCTGCTCTGGCTCTGCTGGCTCATCTCACTGTGGCTCCTCTCGCGCTTTCCCCATCAATATATCAAAATATACCGGCACAGCATCACTTTATTTTCCGCTCGATCAAAACCAAGGGTCAAGTGCCAATGGTCATTCATTCCAAAGCCATGCGCGCGTCGCCAGGATGTCAGCCTGTGTCAATCCGTGTTCCGCGTCGTTCCAATGGTGCGTGACATCGGCGCCTGCTTCCGAGATCAACGCCTTCAGGCGCCGCGCTCCGTTTTCCGGCACAACCGAATCTTGACGGCCGGATTCGATGAGCGCGCGTTTGCCGCGCAAATCGGGCATGACGGCCGGAACAAATGGGACCATCGCGCGCAGCAGCACGGCGCCGGACAGGATTTCCGGCGCAAGCAGCAGCAGGCTGGCAGCCATGTTCGCGCCATTGGAGTAGCCGAGCGCGATGATGCGTTTCATCGGAAGACTGTACTCCTCGATCGCCAGGGAGAGAAAGTGCGCCAGTTCATGGGTGCGGAAGATCAGATTCGTTTCGTCGAAGATGCCGGGCGATACGCGACGGAAGAAGCGTGACGCGTTCCCCTCCAGTTCCTTGCCGCGTATCCCCAGCAGCGCCGCGCCGGGGGCGACCATCCGCGCGAAGGGAATGAGGTCTTCTTCGTCGCCGCCCGTACCGTGCAGCAACACCAAGGCCGGAGTCTGCCGCGCCGGAGATACCGGCTGAAAAGCGGGAGCCGCGGGAACAAAGCGATGCACAAATTCCAGATCGTCGATATCCATATGAGACACACGCCTCCCGGATGTCTGATAACCACAAGATTACGTTATACGAGTGACTTACATTTCGTCAATAACTTTGATATGATGCAGGCAGGAGGGTTGCTTTGTGAACGATTCCCGGATCTGCCCCAAGTTTGAGGCGGCGTTCGCGATCCTCGGCAAGCGCTGGACGGGGCTTATCGTGCGGGTGCTGCTGACCGGCAAGTGCCGGTTCACCGACCTGTCGGACGCGATCCCGCAGATGAGCGACAGGATGCTGGCGGAACGCCTGAAGGAGTTGGAGCAGGCCGGCATTGTCACGCGCAACGTCTTTCCGGAAACGCCCATCCGCATCGAATACGAACTTACAGAAAAAGGAATAACGCTCAAGCCTATCATGGACCATGTGCAGTCGTGGGCGGACCGCTGGATCGGCGTCTCGGAAGATTGGACGGACGAGAGGATGGGCTTGGCGGACAAAAAAGAAGATTTGGCGAGCGGACAGGCGCCGCAAAAAGATGCGGAGCGCTGAATGGAGGGCGCGCAGCGTCCACGCGAGGAGACTGCGGACAGTGCAGTTGCGGGGTATACACCATTTGACGGCTGTTTCAGGCGATATCCGCGGCAATCACGCCTTTTACACGGGGATCATGGGGTTGCGCCTGGTCAAACGCAGCGTCAATCAGGACGATGTGGGGGCGTACCACCTGTTTTACAGCGGGGACCGAAGAGGGGCGCCCGGCAATGATCTGACATTTTTTGACTGGGATGTGCCGCGCGAACAGCGGGGTACGCGGAGCATCACGCGGACGTGTCTGCGGGTAAACGGCCAGTCCGCGCTCGCGTGGTGGGCGGACTGGCTGACCGGGCATGGAGTTGCGCACGGCGGAGTACGGGAGATCGACGGGCGTTTGACGTTGCGGTTCGAAGACCCTGAAGGGCAGAGGCTGGCACTGATCGACGATGGCGGCCGGGGCGATGGTCATGTGGCGTGGGAGAAGAGCGTGGTTCCGGCGGAATATCAGATTCGCGGGCAGGGACCGATTCTGCTGTCGTTGCCTGATCTGCAATCGACCGATCAGTTGCTCAGCGTTGTGCTCAATATGCGCCGAGAGCGTCAGTATGCCGATCCCGACAAGGGAGAGGAAACGGTGCGCGTGTACGCGATGGGTGAGGGCGGTCCCCACGCTGAACTGCACGTCGCGGTCGCGCGTGGTGCGCCGCCCGTCCGACCGGGGGCGGGCGGTGTGCATCATGTGGCGTTTCGCACGCCGGATGAGACGGAATATCACGAGTGGACGCGACGACTGCGGCATTTTCGCGTCGCCAACAGCGGAGAGGTGGACCGCTACTGGTTTCGTAGCCTGTATTTCCGTGAGCCAAACGGCATTCTGTTCGAAATCGCCACGGACGGGCCCGGTTTTGCGGTCGATGAGGACGAGGATGAACTCGGGGAGCGCGTGGTGTTGCCGCCGTTTCTTGAAGCGCGCAGAGCGGATATCGTCGCCGGTCTGAGGCCCCTGTAATCGGCCGGGAACGCCTTCGGCCGGGAACCGCTAACGTCGCGTGCGGGATTTTCGATCCCATGGCGCAGGTCCGCGCCTGTGTCGGCCGGCGCAGACCTGCTGATTTTCTGCGATGGGAATGTTTTTCTGGATCCGCAAAGGGCAAACAAGCCGCGCGCGGATCGAATCGACCGGATATCTACCTCAGGCGCCGGCGGGTCCATAATGAGGCACGAGCAAGAAGAAGAGCACGAAAATGATCAGGAACACGACAGCCCACTGGGTGAATCCGCCCAATGCATCCATGGTGCAGACCTCCCTTCACCTGCATGCTCTATCCTATGGGATGCGGATGTGATGTTTGTAGGTCAGTCATCCTGCATTCGCCACGAAAGGAGGTGAAATTATGCCGGATGTGACGGTCAAGGTTATGGACAATGGGCCTTATGTGGTGACGGGGACCGTGGAGGTCGTCGATGCCGAGGGAAAGCGGTTCGAAACCAAGGAACAGTTTGCACTCTGCCGCTGCGGCCAATCGAAAAACAAGCCGTTTTGCGACGGAACGCACAGGGGAAATTTTGAAGACCGCGCACGCGCCTAAGAGAGCCTGTTCAAAAAGAGGGCGGGGTTGACCCACGCAGTGTAGTGGGGACACGAGATAAAGTCTGCTGTGCAGACGAGCTGATTTCGGATACAGCGTTTGAGGCTACATTCAAACGCTGTATCCATTTACCGCGCATCCGGGAGCCAGACGTGAAACGCGGCGCCGCCCTCCATGGCGGCGGCGTACCGGATCGTTCCGCCATGGCTTTCGACGATGGATTTGGTGATGGCGAGTCCCAGTCCCACACCGCCGTCCCTTCTGGAACGGGACGGGTCAATCCGGTAAAAGCGTTCGAACAGGCGGTCCTGGTGTTCGGGAGCGACTCCAGGACCATTGTCGCAGACCGAGAGTACGGCTCCCTGAACGCGACGGCAGAGTGACACGCGAATGCTGCCTTGCTCCGGATCGGTGTGCTGCACCGCGTTTTGAAAGAGATTCAGCAGTACCTGCTTGAGCTTGTCGCGGTTGCAGCGAGCCGATATGGGCTGCTGCACTTCAAATGTGACGGTCCGGTTTCCGGCCAGCAGCCGCAGTTGTGGTTCGAGTTCGCTAACGACGCTGTCCAGGGACTGCTCCTCCAGTTCCAGTTCAGGCTCCTGGTCGAGGCGGGCCAGAAGAATCAGGTCCTCGACCAGTTTGTTCATGCGCTGCGACTCCCCAAGGAGACTCCGGAGGGACTTTTTCAATTGTTCTGGGTTGGTAGCGGCGCCGCGCAGCAACACTTCGAGAAATCCGTGGATGGACGTGAGCGGGGTGCGCAGTTCATGCGACGCGTCGGCCACGAACTGGCGCATCTTCTCCTTGGCTTCCCGTTCCGCGGCAAAGGAGGTGCGCAGGCGTTCGAGCATGTCGTTGAACGACGCGGACAGCATCTGCACTTCGGTCTGCGCCTGCGGGCTCGCGGCAAACCGCTCGTCGAGCGTTCCCGCGTTGATGCGACGAACGGTTTCCACCAGGCTGGACAGCGGGATGAGCGTCTTTTGCAGCACGGGCAAAAAAGACAGGACTCCGCCCGCCAGGGCGCAGGCGGCGAGGATGATGTAGATCCAGAGTTGCTGCGCCAGCACGCTTTGCAGTTGGCCCGCCGGCGTGGTGACCTGCAGCAGTCCGGGTACGCCGTTGACGATTCCGGGGAACAGGACGATCAGGTCCTCGCTGCCGTTCGCATTGCGATGCGTCTGGTAGACCAGGCCCCCGCCTGATAACAGCGCCTGCTGGTACGCCAGGCGCGCCAGGCGCGGCACCGGGCCGTGGTTCGCGCTTTGGAACAGGACCAGCATGTGGATTGTATGATGGTGGATGGGCTGATTGATGAACGCAACAGTGGTAATGGGGACGTTCAGTCCGAAAAGCGGATTGTCCGACGAATCGCCGCCGGATGGGCCGGAAAAGTAGTTCCAGGCCTGCGACGGCAGGGCGCGGACTTCTCCCAGAACGGCGGCCGCCGTGTTGCGATAGAGAAATTGGCTCATGAATACATACTGCAGGATGCCGATCAGGATCAGCAGTCCGGACAGGATGACAAGCGACCGGGACAGCAGTTGGTAGCGCAAGGAGCGCGGCGGCAATAACCGCCGCATCGCCTGCCACGACACGGTGCGTCTCATGGCAGGTCCACACGGTATCCGGCCCCGCGGATAGTCCGGATGATCTGGTGTTCCGTGTCGCCCAGTTTCTCGCGCAGTGAGCGGATGTAGACCTCGACGATATTCTCCTGTCCCCCGAAATCGTATCCCCACACCTCATCGAGAATCTTCGCTTTGCTGAGCACCACGCCATGATTGATGACGAGATAGCGCAGCAGTTCGAATTCCGTCGCGGACAGGTTCAGCACTTCGTCGCGGTAATGAATTTCGCGGCGCGCCTGGTTGACCTGGAAGGGGCCCGCGGACAACTCACTCAGAAGATCGGGGAACTGATTGCGGATGCGCGCGTTGATGCGGGCGAGCAGTTCTTCGAAGCTGAACGGTTTGGCCATGTAGTCGTCCGCGCCGTTCATCAGTCCCTTGACACGGTCGCCGACCTCGTCCTTGGCGGTCAGCATGATGATCGCGACGTGATGCGCCTTTTTCATCATCCGGCACAGTTCCAGCCCATCCATGACAGGCATCATGATGTCGAGGACCGCGACATGAGGGCGGAATTCTCGGGCGACCTGGAGCGCCTGCATCCCGCTGTGCGCCGTCATCACCTGATATCCCTCATGCCGGAGTCCAAGTTCGAGAAATTCCACGATGCTCGATTCATCGTCCACGATGAGCACTCTCACGTCCTGCGGCCGGTACACGCGGTTCACCTCGCAACCAGTGTAACCCGAAAGGGGATCTGTTTGCGAGGGAATTCAGCGTACTTTCAGCCGGCCGGGCCGCCGCATCCCATGCAGAACCCGGACGGCGGCGTGTAGTAAGTCGCAGCCGCCACGACGGCATTTGCTGCCTGCGCGAGGGTGACGGGGCCCGCCGGATGGAAGTCGCCCTGTTGCAGGGGAAGCAGTCCGAGTGAACTGGCCAGTGCCGCCGCGGCATAGTCGGATGACGGGACGGTGGACGCATCGCTTGCAGACAGGTGAAACATGTCGGAGTGCGACAGCAGCGCCCCGTATCCGAGTGCGTGCGCAAGCACATCGGCCGCCTGGGAACGCGTGATCAACTGATTGGGGTGGAACAGTTGGCCGCCTGGCAGCCAGCCGTTCGCGTAGGCGCTGCGGATGGGCTGGTAGGCCGGCGAGGCGGACGCGACATCCGCCAGGGAATGCTGCATCGCGGCGGTGATGGGAGCGTTGCCGTTATTCAGCCCGAGCGCATTGGCGAGGAGCGAGACAAACGCGGCCCGCGTCATGTTTTGTTGCGGTTGGATCGATCCGCCCGTTCCCACCGGCAGAAGGCCGTGCCGGACAAGGAGCGTGATCTGCGGCGCCTGCGCGACGCCGGACAGGCCGTGGATCGTGCCCGAGTAGGGCTTCTGGTTGGCCGGGGAAACCTGGAAGTGTCCCGTCACGGCGTTGAAGACAGACTGGTAAGGCGAGTAGAGCGGAGCGTACGCAAGGATCACGCGCGGCGCTCCGACAGAGACCGGTTTCCCGCTTGCCGCGGCGAATTTGGCCGCTGCCTGCGGCTGGGTCAACAGGTATTCGAGGCGCAGCGGGCGCGCCTGCACCCAGTCGCGCGTGGCCTGCGACAGGCTCAGCGCCTGGCTCGGCAGGGGCAGCGCCGCGATTTTCGTCATTGTTGGCTGCCACCAGAAATTCTGCACCTTGCCCGTCTGTCCGTTGATCTCGATGCTTCCCCCTTCGCCTTGAAACGGCAAACCGTGCAGCAACGGCGTGATGGAGAAGTTGGTGTCCACTTTTGTTGTCCCATAACCCTGAAAGGATTGGGGCGTCAACGCGAGGCCGCCCGTGTCGTGGGGAAATGTCTTTCTGAGAAAGGCTGTGGCCGCCGCCGTGGACTGCGCCTGCGTGATCGTGGCCGGCTGGCCGAACTTCTGTTGCAGCGGCGATGTGCCTGGCTTGAACGGCGTGTAGCTGTTGTAGCTGACGAGCGCGCCGAACGTCGCGTCGACGGTCGCACTGACCGTGCTGTGATTCGGTGCGCTCCAGTTGAATGTCCATTGGTTGTCCCCGCCCGGCTGGGACAGCATCTGCGATGTCCCCGTCAAGTGGTAGGACGGCGTGACGCCCACAATCTGTTTTGCGTAATCCAGGGACTGCGCCTCGCTCCAGTTCACTTTGGACGTGAACGGATCCACCGCGGGACCGCCTGTGGTCAGTGGCCGCGGCGAATGATAGGCGACTGGCGACTGCGACTGTCCGAGCGCGTTGACCGGCTCGCCGTTCTGGGCGTTCAACACCGGTGCGCCGATGGTGTCGGATGTGCCGTCAAACTGGTTGTTCCAGAAGTTCGGATAGTTTTGCGGCTGGACGTACGCCAGGTACACCTGGGAGGTGACCGTCTGCCACACCGTGGTGTACGCCTCGTGGACGCCGAGATTGCGTCCGTACGCGAGCGCCGCCGCCGTCGGCGAGATGGCGAGAGACGGAGCGGGGAATGTCTGGTTGGCGGTCCACGACGCATTGACCGACTGGACCGTCCCGTTCTGGTC
>JAJZZT010000021.1 GCA_021797415.1 Bacillota bacterium | reverse complement strand
ACTGCGCGCCGATCGTCATCACGGGATTGAGCGCGTTCATCCCGCTTTGCAGCACGATGGAAAGTGTGTTCCACCGCTGGGGGCGAATGTCGTTCGGCTTGAGGGTCGCCCAATTCTTCCCGTCAATCCACACCTCGCCCCCGGACAGACGGGCGGGAACGCGCTCCAGGCGCGCGAGCGCAAAACCGAGCGTCGATTTGCCGCAGCCCGATTCGCCCACCAGACCGATAAATTCGTTCTCGCCGATTTCCAGCGAAACGTTCCGGACGGCGTTCACAGGTTTGCGTTTTCCGTACACTACAGAGAGATTTTTCGCTTGCAGCAGGCTCATGCGTATTCCCCTCCGAGACTCGGGTTGGACAGTTCGTCCAGGCCGAAGTTGATCAGCACCATCGCTGTGCCAAAGAGGGCGATGCACAGGCCGGGAGCAATGATCCACGGCCACTGGCCGTTCAGCATGGCGTCGCTGTTCTGCGCCCAGTACAGCATGGAACCCCAGGACACGGTGCTGGGGTCGCCGAAGCCGAGAAACTCAAGGCCGACCGCCGCGAGCAGTCCTGCCAGGGACGCTCCAAGGAAGTTCGCCGCCACCAGGGACATCATGTTCGGCAGAATCTCCCGGGTGAGGATGCGCAACATGGAATCTCCCGCGAGCACGGCGGCGACGACAAAATCGCGTGTGCGCAGCGAGACGACCTGGGAGCGCAGCACGCGGGCGCCCCACGGCCAACTGGTGAAACCGATGATCAGGATGATGATGAGCATGCCCTTGGTGGGAGAGTAGGACGCAATGACGATCAACAGGGGCAATCCGGGAAGTACCAGGAAGACGTTTGTGAGAAACGACAGGATCTCGTCCACCCATCCCCTCATGTATCCCGCGGTCACGCCGATGATCATGGCCAGCAGCGAGGCGAGCAGGCCCACCGCGAAGGTGACGAGGATCGAGACGCGCGTTCCGTAGAGCAGTTCGGTGAGGACATCCTGCCCGTTTTGCGTCGTACCGAGCCAATGCTGGGAACTCGCGCCCTGCATGAACGGAAAATTGGTGTCGTTCAGCGGATACGGACTGATGAACGACCCGAACAGGGCGATCAGAATAAACAGGGACATCAGCAGGAGTCCGGCGCGCGATTTCTTGTTGCGCCACAGGACGCGGGCAATCCGCCGCAATGCGTCCAGCAGCGTGGGATTGGGCAGCACATTGGCGTTGGCTGCCGCCGGTTCGATGGCCTGGCTCACGATTGTGCCTCACCTGCCCGTCGGATTCTGGGGTCGATCAGGACGTAGACCAGATCGGCAATAAAATTGGCCAGAATGACGCATACGACGATGATCAGGAAAATTCCCTGCATGAGCGGATAGTCCTCATTGATCACCGCATTGTACAGGAGATATCCGATGCCCGGATAGGCAAATACGATCTCTGTCAGCAGCGATCCGCCGACGACAAAGCCGAGCGCGATGGCGAAGCCGGTGATGTTGGGCAGGATGGCGTTGCGCGCGACATACATCGTGGCGACCCAACTGTTTTTCAGTCCCTTGGCGTTGGCAAGCAACACGTAATCCTCGCGCAGTGTCGATATCATGTTGTTCCGCATGCCGAGCAGCCAACCGCCGACGGAACTGATGACGATCGTGACCGCCGGCAGAATGCCGTGGTACAGCGCATTGACGATGAACGGACCGTTGAACTGGGGAGTGAGGTCAGAACTGTACGCGCCCGTGAGCGGGAACCAGTGCAGCACGAAACTGAGAAAGTAGACGCCCGCCAGCGCGACCCAAAAGTACGGGAACGCCGAGGTGAAAGTGGAGACCGACGTGACCAGTGTATCTGTGACCGAACCGCGCCTCCAGGCGGCCAGAATGCCAAGACCGGTGCCGAGAAGGAAGCTGATCACCGTGGCCAGGCCCACGAGAGCGAGTGTCCAGGGAAGAGCCTGGCTGATCATGTGTGTCACCGTGTAGGGGAAATAGGTATAAGACACGCCAAAATTGAAGTGGATCACCTGGTTGAGGTAGCTCACGTATTGACTGAAGAGGTTCTGGTTTGACACGCCGAGCATCACCTGGATCGCCTTCATGGCGTTCGGGTTGATCTGGCCGACGCCGTGGAATTTCGCGATCATCGCTTCGACGGGGCTGCCCGGCATCAGGCGCGGGATCAGGAAGTTGATTGTGACGGCGATCCACAGCGTTCCGACGAGGATGACCAAGCGGCGGAAAAAGTACTTCACGGTGCGTCCTCCCTTCGTTGCTCGTGTTCCGGGAAAGAAGGGCGAGCCGGCGCGCCGCGCCGGCCCGCTTGCGACCGGATGATCAGCGCACCGGAGTCAGATGGGTGATGATCACGAGGTTGTCGGGGTATGTGTTGGAAGGCATGGCGTACGGGTTCTGCTGGGTAGGCCAGCCCACGTAGTGGTTGGTCTGGTATTCGTTCCATGCCGCGCCGTACATGAGATTGACCACCGGGAGCTGGGTGTACATGATCTTTTGCAGTTGGTCGATGATCTGGCGTTCCTTCGCCACGTTCGTCGTTTTCTCGTACTGCGCGAGAAGCGTATCCGTCGGGCGGTTGATCCAGCGCTCGTAGTTGGCCGCCGCGACCTTGCCGATCGGCGCCGATTCGTTGGAGGCGAGCACCTGATCGTACACGAACCAGGGATTGGCGTAAGAGTTTTCGTACATGAGCGCCATGTCGAAGTTGCCCGTGAACATGTTGTTCATATCCGTCGTGACGGACGGCGTCTGCACATTGACCGTGATGCCAAGCTGAGCGAGGTTTGACTTGATGATCTGGCAGTCCTGGATCCAGTCCGTCCAGCCTGTCGGCACCTCCAGGTTGATGGTCAGCGGCTTCTTGTTTTGGCCGACCAGCAGTCCCTGGGCGTTTTTCCTGAGTCCCATCTGCTTGAGCAGCGCGGCGGCCTTCTGCGGATTATAATTGTACGGATACTTTTTCTGCAGTGCGGTGTCGAGCCATTGCTTTTGCTGAGAGGGCGCCAGGAGAGATTGGTTGGCGGGGGGTTCATAGCCGTATTCGCCCTGTTTGTACAGTGTTTGCTTGTTGATGCCGTACGCCATCGCCATGCGGAACTGGACGCGGTTGAACGGGTACTTGGTCAGGTTCATGCGCAGCGTGATGGGGGCCGAGAGCGGGAACCAGTAGTGGTAGTACTGCGGATTTCGGTTGACATAGGTTCCCTGGATGTTCGGGGTGAACAGCACCGACTCGTCAAATTTGCCTTCCGACAGCATCAGGTCGCTCGTCTGGTTGCCTTCGAGGGCCAGGTATTCGAGTTGCGGCACGTGGATCTTCGAAGCCTGCCAGTAGCGCGGATTGGCTTTCAGCATGTACTCCGTCGGCTTGAAGAACTGCAGTGTGTAGGGACCGGTCCCGATCGGATGGGGGTCCGTGAAGGTGACCGGATTTTTGACCGCGCTCCACTGCTTTGCCTGGACGATCGGAGTGCTCGCGATGAAATACCAGTTCGGGACGTTCGGCGTCTTGAAGTAGAACGTCACCTTGTTGCCGGCCGCAGCGACGCGGCTGAGAGAGGTCCACACACTGTTCAGGTCGAGCGCCGGGTACTTGTGCAGCAGGTTGAACGTGAACGCCACGTCTTTTGCCGTGAACGGCGTGCCGTCGGACCATTTGACGCCGGACCGGATGGTGAACTGGAGCTGTTTGTCGTTTACCCATTTGTAGGAAGTGGCCAGCCAGGGGGTCTGGGCTCCCGTCAGGGAATTGACGATGTAGAGCGGCTCGTAAATGTACATGTAACCGTAAAGTTGATTGGGCGAGAAAGGGTTGAAGTTTTCTGTATAACCGGGCGAACCGTCCTGAACGCCGAGGATCAGCGGAACGGTGCCCATGGAGGATGCGGCGCTGGCTCCCGCGCCCATGGAGAGCAGGGATGTGCAGGTCAAGGCCGTCGAAAGTGCGAGCGATGTCAGGGTGAAACGCTTTTGTTTCGATGTCATAATTGTCGCCCCCTTTTTTATACTCTGAATACTTTTTTGAAAGCGTTTCCGTCGATGCGAGATGGACGTCCGATTGTCTAGAACAGAGAAATGCCTGTAAGCGATGTCAGCCGTTCAACGACAAATGGCCACCCCCTTCAAGGCTCACCGTGGCTTGCATTGCCGATTGCGAGGGAACGAAAAAAGTGTATACCGGAGAGGGACAGTCCGTCAATATGAATCTGTCGAACGGAGTCTTGTGTGAATGATGGGATGGGTACGGAAGATCCGACAGGCAATGGGATACTTCGATCTCGTCGCGAAGAAGTTGCCGCGGAGCAAAATGTGTGCGCCCGGTTTGTGCGGTGACATCTGTACTCATTTCGCGGACAGACATCCCGCTTTATTCTATATCCGGAAGGTGACCTCCGTCATGATGCGCGCCCGATCGCGACGGATCAAGGCCTTGGAGAGAAAGATGGGAATGTTGGATACGTCATACGTGATCGCCTGGTCCAGAATCGCCAGTTCACCGGGGTTGACATGGAGCAATTTCGCCTGGTCGTCCGTCAGTTGAACTGGTTCATAGGATTCGATCGCTTTTTTCAGGATCAGGTCACACTCTCGGGAAATGAGATTCAGCAGGGGCGTGGTGCGCAGGGCCTGTTCTGGATGGTGCGCGACCATCGCGCCTAAGCGGTCATTCACCTGGCGGCCCTGCTGTCCGCGACGGCCGAGGCCAACCCTATGCTCGCCTGGAATCTGAACGTGGGCGGACTCATGAATGTCCTGGAGATTGCGCGGGAACTGGAGTGCCAGGGTTTCGTCCCAAGTTCCATCGGTTCGTTCGGGCCGGGGACCCCGCGGGTGCGGACACCGCAGGACACCGTCCAGCGGCCGATCACCATCTACGGTGTGAGCAAGGTGTCGGGCGAACTGCTGTGCAACTACTGCCATCACAAGTACGAAGTGGACGCGCGCGGCGTCCGGTTTCCGGGACTGATATCCCATATGGCCCCTCCGGGCGGCGGGACGACCGATTATGCGGTGGAGATCTACGAAGGGGCGGTCGCGTTAGGGCGTTACACCTCGTATATTGCAAAAGGGACACCTGGACATGATGTATACGCCGGACGCTGTCGAGGCGGTCATCCGGTTGATGGAGGCCGACCCGGCAAGGCTGAAACAAAGAAATGCGTTCAACATCACGGCCGTGAGCGTAGACCCTGAGGACATCGCGGCGGCGATCCGCCGTCACCGGTCGGATTTTGCGATCGACTATCGCGTGGATCCGGCGCGACAGGCGATCGCGGAAAATTGGCCGGATACCATTGACGCGACGTGCGCCGCAAGGGAGTGGGGCTTTTCCGCCGCCTATGACCTTGAACGCATGACGGGGGACATGCTGGAAAAACTGGCGCCAAACCGCGCGCGCCCATCGTCCGCAGGAAGTGCAGTAGTCAGGCGGGTATTTTTTTGCGCAAAGGCGTTACCTTTTCCGAACGGGATCGTCTATATGGACATCCTGCAGACAATTTGAGCGAGGGGGGATCGCCCATGAGGAAGGCGCGCCGCGCGTGGATCGGTATCACCGCCGCACTGTGTTGCGCGGCGTTTGCGGGAGCCGTGATCGCCGGGAATGCCGTGATCGTAGGGAATGCAGGCACCTCGCCCTCGCGCGGCGGTTCGTCGCAGGCGCACGCCGCCGCGCATACAGGTTCCCAACGGACAAATGCGTACGGATGGCGTTACGTCAGTTTGACCCCCGTCTTTGGACGGGACGTCGCCATCGCCGGACTTGCCGTCAACCGCGACCAACTGCAGATCACCGTTCGCCATGATTGGGTGCGGGCCAATCAAGCCACATTTTCGACGTCATACCACACGGCGGTCTGGAGTCGGGGGCGGGACGTCCTGTCCGGCGTCGCCAAGGCCTTCGGCATCGCCAAGGCAAGCGGCGCGCCGAAGGGATACGCCGGGCCGGTGCGATTTGTCTGGCCGTCCGCTTTGCCGCGGCACTATACCGTGCAGACTGTCAAAATCATGCGCGGAAGCAAGGAGATCGCCCGCTGGCCGCAGGCAGTCCCGCTGTACGGATCGATGTCCACGCCGCAGAGTGCGGCGCCGGGCAGTCTTGACAATCAGATTCTGGGCCAGACCGGCGACTGGCTGTGGGTCGCGCTCAAAGGTCCGCAATTCCCGCCCGATTATCCCCGTCAGATTCCTTACCTGTCCTACTTTCGCTACTGGGATCGACTGGCGGCGGTGAACATCGCGACGGGGAAATACCGGGTCTACCCGATCCCGCGCACGACCTCGCTGTATGAGAGCGAGCACAATCTGAGCGGGCCCGGATTTGCGGCGGGGAATCACACAGTCTATGTCAGCGTGGGCTCCTGGATCGGCGTCTTTCCGGCGAATCCATCCTCTGTGGCGCGCGTTTCCGTGCTCACCCCTCCGCCGCGGGCGACGGTTGACAGGCGGGCGAACGCAGCATTGGCGGACCTGCGGCAACGCATGTGGCAGGAGGTCAACAGCCTGGCTGTCTACTGGAACAGCATCGCGGGGCGGCGCAAGCCCGGCGTAACGTATGGCGAGCACTGGGCTTCCTGGAACGAAGACCCCGTGATCTTCAACCACGGTTTACTGCCGACGGATATGATCTGGGGCATGGAATTCCCGTTGCCGGCCGGCAGCGCCGCGGCCAGGACGCGCGCCGCACTGGTGCAGACGATCATGCAACTGCTGACGAGCCGCCTGAACGGCGCGGCATGGTCCCCCGCCATTTTGTCCATCGAGCAGGCGCGCAAGCTGCTGGGCGACAAGCCGCCGCTGCAACTGCCCGGGTATAAAATCCAGGGCGGCGTCTATCTGCCGCAGAACCCCAGTGTCCTGAACCGGGGAGCGCCGCCATTGCCCGGAAGCTTCGCATCCTATCAGACCGCGCTCGCAACGGCGGGGCAGATCGTCGCGCAACGGTCGCCGATTGGCGCCTTTTTGCCCGCGCCGTCCTCCTCCTTGAATCCGCCGAAAGGAAAATGGCTCGATATCCAGTACCAGGTTGCCGGCGGTGCGGCGCCTGACGGCTACCTGTTCACGGTTTCGGTGGGGGGCCGGCTGCCGGCGAATTCCCCCAGCATCGAAAGCGGCAGTGCCACCACCTTGTTTTCTGCGGCGGGCGTGCCGGCGGATCAGCCGCTGCCGGCCGCGCTGCGCTGGAGTGTCCAGCCGATCCCGGGGGCCAGGGTCAGCCGTGTCGCGCTCGGCCACGGCATCGTGGGCGCGTATCAGACAGGCCGTGTGAACGGGATCCGTGAACAGGCTCTCATTTGGCAACAGGACGGGATCAAATGGAGTATGGCGCCCACGTCCTGGAACGTGAATCCAGTGGCCGACGCGCGCCGCATCGCGTCATCGCTGGTCGGCAAGACATTCCCCAGCGGGGGTACGGGAGTGTTCGGCTATGGCTCGGACAGTCCGTCGCTGGTCGTGATCCATACGTACAGTGGTCGCTACGCGCTGTACGCGCCCGGTTGGGGCGCCGCCGAGCTGGCGGCGACGATGGCCCCGCCGACGTACACGCCGCAGTGATTCGCCGCCGTTTCAGGCGAGTCGCCTTCATGCGGTGCCGGCGTTTCAGACGAGTCGCATCATCCAGATTCGCATCATCCAGAGTCGCCATTATCCATGGTATCCGTTTGGCACTGCTTTCCTACGGAGTGGAGGTGGCCGCTTCCGCGCGCGTGGCGGCCATCTCCATCGTTCCCGCCGCATCCAGCAGGGGCAGGCGTCCGGGCGGACTGTCGAGCGCCATCGCGCCGACCAGCGGCCGGACGCCCGAGTATGCATCCCAGGCGGCGGCCAGTTCGCGGTCGTACGCCGCGATCAGGCCGTCCGCCGACAACCCTCTGCGCGCCGCGGCCGCCACGGCCCTCAGGAGCACCGCGTTGAACCAGATCGTCCGCGGCAGGCGCGGCGTTTCGCCCCGCACGCCGTCGACGGTGCGCCCGCCATCTTCTGACCGGTCCTCCGCATCCTCTGACCGGTCTTCCGCATCATTTGACCGGTCCTCCGCATCCTCTGACCGGTCTTCCGCATCGTTTGACCGACCCTCCGCATCCTCTGACCGGTCTTCCGGTTGAAGGAAGTGGTTGGCCGCCCGCAAAATACGTTCCGCTTCAACCCGGTAGGCGGCGTCGCCTGTCTGTTCGTGCAGGACCAGCGCTGCGTGCAGGGGCGTACCCTGGTTGTAGGTGAATGTTTTCGGTTCGATGACACCCGTTTCCGGATTGAGATTGTCCTGAAACACGCCGTCCGCGTTGCGCAGTTTGAGCGTCCAGGCAAACCAGCGGCGGGCGCAATCCAACTGTTCTTCCTCGCGGGTGTGGCTGTACAATTGACCCGCCAACAGAGCGCCGGGCCCGGCCGAGCAGACGTGGAGCGAACGCCGGGGAGATTCGCGCCAGAAGACTCCGTCCGATGCGTGGTCCCACCCGTCGCGGACAAACTGGTATGCGATGACGGCGCGCTGGATCCAGGCTGCCCGGCCTGTCTGTTCAAACAGCCGCAGGGAAGCCAGCCCGATCCACGCGTTGTCGTCGTAGTAACGGACCGGGTTTTTCTGGTCGATGTATGAATCGTAACCGAACAATCCTCTTGTCAAGGTGAGGTAGCGGTCATTGGCGGAGGCGAGCGTGTTCTCCCAGGACTCTCGCATGGGGTGATCGGTGACGGCCCCGCTTTCCAGCAGCGCCGCAAAAGCTGTCAGCAGGGCGCCGAACGACCAGTTGTACGCGAATGGGGGGTCGCCCGGTTTGGGATTGCCGATCGCCTCGCGAAACAGTCCGTGCTCTTTTATATAGAAGGATTCAAACAACACCGAGAATGCGCTGACCAGCCTGTCTTTTATAAAAGATTCCACCTGTTTTACTCCTCTCACTTTGTCGTTCAATATGTCATGTCGGGGAGTCTTCATGTCAAAGGGCCTGCATTTCAGGGGGTCTCCCCGACCGGCGGGACTCCCAGGGAACGCAGCACCAGCTCGGCAAACAGCGAGTTGGCCCAGGCGAACCACGGGCGGGTAAACTTCGCCGGATCATCCACGTCGACGCTCTCGTGCATCACCCCCGTACCGCCGTCCGTGCGCACGAGCAGGTCGATGCACGAGCGCATCTCCGCTTCCGAGGTGCTCGTCAGTCCCTGGATGGCCACGGCGATCGGCCAGAACCGCCGCTCCGGCGTGTGCGGGCTGCCGACGCCCGCCCCGGCTTTCCCGGCATAGAAAAAGGGATTCGCTTCGCTCAGGATAAAGCGGCGCGTCCGCAGGTACTGCGGATCGTCCTTCGGACAATACCCGAGATACGGAAGCGCCAGCAGACTGGGCACATTGGCGTCGTCCATCAGCAGGTGATGGCCCAGCCCGTCCGTTTCATACGCCCAGATCTCTCCGTACACGGGATGCGCCACCGTCGCGTGCGCGGCGACGCCGCGCGCGACGGACTGTTTCAGGCGCGCGATGCGCGCCTCCTGCGCGTGGCCGGCAAAGCCCTCATCCAGCAGTTCCGCCAGCATGTCCAGCGCGACGGATGCAAACATCTGCGCCGGGATCAGGTAATGGTAGCGACAGGCGTCGTCGCTCGGGCGAAACCCCGACCACACCATGCCCGTGTTCTCCGCCGCCGGCGATCCCCGGCCCGCGCGCGGCAGCGTGTCGGATTTGGGCGCCCGCAACCGGCGAAAGGAATAGGGGGATCGCTGTTCGTGCTCCTGTTCCGTCTCCATCACATCCAGGATGCGCAGGATCGCGGCGGAGA